>JAKUQR010000005.1 GCA_022450155.1 Gammaproteobacteria bacterium
CCCTAGAGGAACTTTTGTTAGGCCTAACAGAAGTTGATTTGAGGTCCGTTCGCCGTCCCTGACCCACTGAGTAATATCTCTTTAGGAGATGATATTTGTTCAGGAGTTCTCGGTGGGTTTTGGCCCTTTGTTTGTTGTGATGAACGAGTAACTTCCCAACTTCCTGGTTCGAAACTTTGACTTTCTCGACTTCGACCGTCTTGATCCCGAGTTGTTGAATAGCGACCAATCGGCGATTTCCTGAGATCACCCTGTTCTTTTCATCGATGACCAGGGGTTGGAGGAGACCTACTTCCTGAATACTTGAGGCCAGATCATCGATGTCTGACAGGATATAGACCTTCCTGTTGAGGGGATGATGATCGAGCTTAGAAACTAGTACTTTCACGGGGCGATCATACCCAGAGGAGAGGGTTCGGAAAAGGTAGCAGAAAGTGGGTCTAGAAAACCCTTGTTTTATCGCGTTTCCGAACAGTCGATCCAGCTGTTCTGGAATCACTTGTTTTCAGAATAGCCCGTTTCCAAATAAATCTAGTTTGATGATTCGGAAGTTACCTTGAGTTTGTTCAAATCTCTTATCAAACGCACCCACCTCCCACGACATACCCACTGTCAAAAAGAGGAGGCGACCGACAACAGAGAATGATTGTTTTAGTTTCATGGTTGTAATACCCCAGGACTTTCATTAGTCCTATCCACACAATACTACCGGGAATTAGGGAGTTCAAGGAGTCTTGAATTGACTCCAAATGGTTACAGATTCAGTAGATTCTCTTTCCTGACATTTCAGATCACTGAGCATCCCCATCTACTCAAAGATTGTGACTTTTCACTTATGTGCAAAGAACTGTTTGTTTTTGCCGTGTTTAGTGAAGTAACCATCTGCAACAGTCAAAACCGTCTTAGAAGTGTTCTCAGAGTTGTTCTCGTTACGGTATTGAGTAACCGATGATGCAGGGTCAATTCTATTTGTTTAACCGTATGAAATCGAGATCACGACCACTGATTTCTCTTAACTATTTTCAACACGTTCTGTAGATATGAACTTAACGTCAATATCTTTCCAGTCCGTTCTCCAGTTATTTCTTTTCTCCCAATCTGCATTGACTTCCCCATCTGTACTAACCAATACCCACCTCTCGTTACATGCAGGAATAATCTGTTCTTCTCGTATATAACTTTTTGTTTCTATTCTAGGAACAACGTGCATATGGTGTTTCTCAATTGTTTCTCCATGAGAAAGCAACCTATCTAGAACCGATGGAATCGAATCATCATCCCACCTCCCTGTTTTCGGGTTAACTCCAATATTGGTGAGAGACTCCTTTACAAATATCTCGACTACAGGTCCATCACCGTCATCATCTTGTAGCATTGCATCTTCGTCCTCATACTCATCTGTGTACAACTCTAAATTCAGTACAACGTCTTTGTGACCCGCATAGGACAATGCCACAGCAAGTTTAATTTTTTGATTTACACCTTCCGGATATTCATATGCCTCTACTAAATTCGGTATGCGAACTCCTTGCTTCATTTGTAGAATTCCCCCTAACCCGGTTTCGTATTTGCTTCTATCCCACATCTTGAGATGGTTGTAGTCTCCTTTCAGTTCAATCAATCTAATCTCTGATTCAGACCCATCCCCCTGGGGGAATAACTGTCGAACCTTCCTTTCTCTTATCAACTTATCTCTTGCAGGAGAGATAACAAACCCGAGCACCGCAAACTCCTCATCGGATAGAAACCACTGTTCTATTGCATGAGACCAGTGGGAGTCGTCCTCCCATAACTGACCCAGCAGTTCACTCTGTTCTTCCATCAACTCGTCAGTCTCTTCCCCTTCCGGTATACCATCTTCGACTAACTTATATTCATCAGAAAATGCACGGGTGTTCTCGGGTTCATCTAACAACTCGACATCTGTAATAACTTCTAACTCGAACACCACGTCTTCTTGATCTTCATAGGTCAAGGTAATAGTTGGACTAAATCTTTGTAGACCCATGTTCTATTCCTCCTTATCTACTCGATCCCTTCAGTAGATTGCATGACTATTATGCTGACTAGACTTTCCAAAAGCTTGATTTTTTGAGAAAGGGCCTTATCCTAATGCTTATTATAGGTTTGTGAACTAACGCCTAATTGGAGCAATAGCACGTTATGTTTAACAGAGAACAGATTGTCTCTCTCCGACCAGCCTCCAGTGCTGTGGAATACAACAAGGTCCTCCGGAATACCTATGGATTGCTCTCTGCGACCCTGCTCTTCAGTGGCGCCGTCGCTGGACTGTCTATGGCCTTTAACTGGCCCCATCCAGGCCTTGTGATTACCCTGATAGGCTATTTCGGGTTACTTTATCTGACCCGTCGATTTCGAAACTCAGCTCTTGGGCTGTTATTCGTGTTCGCTCTGACAGGCTTCATGGGATTGACCTTGGGGCCGATCATCGATTTCTATTTGACCGCTGTCCCGAACGGCCAGCAGGTGGTAATGACCGCCCTAGGCGGTACGGGTGTCATTTTCCTGGGCCTCTCAGCCTACGCCTTACGTTCCCGCAAGGATTTCAGCTTTTTGGGCGGAATGCTGTTTGCTGGCATCCTGGTTGCATTTATCGCTGGAGTAGGCGCCATAGTTTTTGGCATTCCCGCATTGTCTTTAGCGGTATCCGCCATGTTTATCCTGCTGATGAGCGGACTCATTCTGTTTCAGACCAGTCAGATCTTACACGGTGGTGAAACAAACTACATCATGGCGACCATCACACTTTATATCGCCATTTACAATCTGTTCCTCAGCCTGCTCCACATCTTGGGTATATTTGGCGGTGACGACTGAGAGATAGTTTGCTCGATTAAATGACCAGCTCTGGCATCGCCGGGGCAGATCTACTAAGCGCATCTCTTTCAGACATTCTGGATCCTGTCACATCCAGCCAGATAGGGCCGCAGTACATCTGGAACCGATATTGTTCGGTCTTCATTCTGATAGTTCTCCATGATTGCCACCAGCGTCCTGCCTATAGCAAGACCCGACCCATTCAATGTATGCACATACTCTGGTTTACTGGTTTCAGGATTACGCCATCGAGCCCGCATACGCCTTGCCTGAAATGCCTCATAATTACTACACGAGGAAATCTCCCGATATCTCTGCTGGCCGGGAAGCCAGACTTCCAGGTCATAGGTTTTAGCAGAAGAAAAACCAAGATCTGCAGTGCAGAGGGTAACAACCCTGTATGGCAGTTCGAGGAGCTGTAGCACGGTCTCAGCATGACCAGTCAATTCCTCTAGGGCAGCCCATGATGTCGAAGGTTCAACAATCTGGACCAGCTCTACCTTCTCAAACTGGTGTTGTCGGATCATACCGCGGGTATCTTTTCCGTAAGATCCTGCCTCACTTCGAAAACAAGGTGTATGACACACGTGTCGAACGGGCAGCCGAGTCGATTCGAGTATTTCGTCTCGATAAAGATTAGTAACTGGCACTTCCGCGGTGGGTATGAGGTAGTACCGAGGGTCGGTATCGGTTGCGAACTGATCCCGCTCAAACTTTGGCAACTGTCCTGTACCGAATAAGGAACTGGCATTAACCAGATACGGCACATAGGTCTCTTCATACCCGTGCTCCTGGGTGTGAAGGTCCAACATAAACTGAATCAGCGCTCTATGTAGTCGAGCGAGACCTGCTGTCATCACGACAAAGCGCGAACCGGTCAGCTTCGCAGCCTGTTCGAAGTCCAACATCCCCAGGTCCTCGCCAAGTTGAACGTGGTCAAATATTTCAAACAAAAATTCACGGCGTTCACCCCATCGCCTTTGTTCGACATTATCATCCTCTGACTCGCCGGCCGGCACACTCTCATGAGGAATATTTGGCACGTCTGCAGTCAGGTCATTGAGTTCAAGCTGTATCTGTTGCAAGCGATCGCTGACAGTTTTGAGTTCTCCTCCGAGCAGTTCGGTTGTCTTGATAAGTTCAGATGCATCCTCTTTGGATGCCTTAAGTTTGCCGATTTCTTTTGAGATTTGGTTACGGGAATGTTGCAGCTCCTGCTGTTTGATCTGGAGCTGTTTTCGGTCCTCCTCCAGTCTCTGGAACCGTTCAGTATCAAGCAAATACCCCCGGGCTTGCAGCAGTCTTGCCACTTCCTCTGTTTTACTTCGGAGCAGTTGCGGATCAAGCATCTTCGACTTACCTCAAGACTTTGCTATCAAAAGTTCCGACCTACACCCATTCCCAGATAGGCACCCAGTATGGATACAACAACACTTGTAACAATGTACAACAAGCCACGTAGCCACAAACCCTGTTCAAATAGAGTGATGGCGTCTACGGAAAATGCCGAAAACGTTGTAAATCCACCAAGCAACCCGATCTGTAGCCCGTTTCTTAAGAGGTCACTTAAAGGTATTCGCGTGACAAACAGCGCTAGGACCAGTCCGGCAAAAAAACACCCGGCTATATTGACGACTAACGTACCCCACGGAAAGCCGTTTCCCGCGAATTGAGTGATACGCAATCCTAATCCATAGCGCATCAGCGCTCCGACAGCACCACCGCATCCTATGACCAGTAACTGCAACATCCTATCTATTCAACATCGCCTATGACATCGACGCCAGCAGGCGGAATAAACTGAAATACGCTATCGGGGATCGGTTCATTTTCGACCACATCGGACAGTGTTACTCGCGTGATCTGATTGAGTTCGTCCAGCAATTGTATAAGTCGAAGCGTATCACCCTCGAAACCCAATTGAATCTCTGCAAAACTTCCATCGCTTAACTTGGGGACTAGTGAGATCCAGTTAACCGCACCTTGTCTCCCCAGAACTGTTGCTTTGTAGTCTTTCCGATATTGCTGCCCACCGGAAAGCAACACCGCGGGAGTTTGTCCAATCGCAGTCTCCTGCCCCCTGCGAGTGACCTGCTCCAGTTCAACATCGTAAACCCAGAGCACCTCACCATCAGCCACAATCGTCTGCGAGTGAACAGAGTCATAATCCCACCGAAATCGGCCTGGGCGAGCGATCCAGAGCAGTCCGCTGGACTCTTCAAGTGCCAGTAAATTTTCGTCAAGAATTACCTGGGTGAAACTGGCCTTGAGCGTACTGACCTCCTCAAAAAACCGATCAAGCTGGTCAAACCCATCTGCACCTGCGTATGCCGGTGACAGCCCGGCACCCATCGAAAAGAAAAGAAACAGCCAGCGTACAGCCTGGCGGATTGTGGCCACTTGTTCTTGTCGAGTCATCTATTCAACCGGGGCCGGCGCAAAGACCTCACGTTTTCCACTTTCGAGTGGCCCGACCACGCCCGAAGCCTCCATGGCTTCTATCATTCTCGCCGCGCGGTTATACCCAACCCTGAGGTGTCTCTGAACCGACGAGATTGAAGCGCGTCTTGTTTCAGCAACAAATGCAAGCGCCTGGTCGTATAGCGGATCACCTTCGCCCCCAATAGCGTCGTCTCGTCCAGAGCCGAGTTCCTGGGAGGCCTCCGAATGAATCACAGCATCTAGATATTCGGGTACACCACTCTGGCGTAAATGTTGTGTGACTCGCAGAACTTCCTGATCCGAGACAAAAGAACCATGCACTCGGACTGGATAGCCGGTACCAGGTGGCAGAAAAAGCATATCGCCATGCCCCAGCAGTTGCTCCGCTCCCATTTGGTCGAGAACGGTACGAGAATCGGCACGCGAACTCATCTGGAATGCTATGCGGGTTGGGAAATTTGCCTTGATCAGGCCTGTCACAACATCCACAGAAGGTCGTTGAGTCGCCAGCACCAGGTGTATACCAGCTGCTCTTGCACGTTGTGCGATCCGGGTGATCAGCTCCTCGATTTTCTTTCCCACCACCAACACGAGATCGGCAAATTCGTCTACGATCACCACGACGTAGGGCATTTTTGCCAGCGTCGGTGGCTGGCGGTCTCCCTCGCCACCGATTGGCTCATAGAAAGGATCCGGAAGCGGCTTTCCGGAATTTATCGCAGCGAGAACCTTACGGTTGTACCCCATAATGTTCCTGACACTGAGGGACGCCATCAGCCTGAATCGGCGATCCATTTCGCCCACGCACCAGCGAAGCGCGTTGGCGGCTTTGTTCATATCAGTGACAACCGGTGTCAGTAGGTGAGGTATTCCGTCATAACCAGACAATTCAAGCATTTTGGGATCGATCATGATCAGTCGAACGTCCTCTGGAGTCGACTTGTAAACAATGCTTAAAATCAACGCATTGATGCAGACCGATTTTCCTGATCCCGTGGTGCCTGCTACCAGTAAATGCGGCATCTTGCACAAATCATCGATTACGGGCTGCCCTGAAATGTCCTTACCCAGCACGAGCGTCAAAGGGCTTTTACTCGATTCATAGACTTCAGAAGCCAATCCCTCAAGCAGGCACACGGGTTCCCTCAGCTCATTAGGAATCTCCAGTCCGATGTATGTTTTGCCGGCAATATTTTCAACCACCCTGACGCTGATCACCGACAATGAACGGGCAAGATCCCGAGCCAGACTCACCACCTGGCTTGCCTTAACACCCGGTGCCGGATCGATTTCAAAACGGGTGACCACGGGCCCTGGCTGAACTGATTCCACTCGCACATCGATGTTGAAGTCCATGAGCTTTTTCTCAACCAACCGGGACATCATTTCCAAGGTTTCCTTGCTGTATCCCTGAACCTTCGCATCTGGTTTATCAAGCAGGCCTAGTGCCGGTAGTGACCCCTGCGGGACCTTATCCTCTGTAAACATAGGGATTGGCGCCTGCTTCTCCTTGTAGATACGGGCGCTCTCCCTGGTTTCAGTGACCTTAGGCTCTATACGCGGGGGACGTTTCTTGGCACGATTCCGGTTGATTTCTGCCACTGTATCTTGTCGTTTTCGTTTGAGCCTGGATCCCCGTACCTCATCAAACCAAATCGTTACCCGTTGCCATATCCTCTCAGAACACCTGCAGGTCAATTCTCCAACCTTATCCATGATCGTGAACCAGCTGACGTCCATAGACCAGGAAATCCCAGCAATAAAGACCACCAGAAATACAACCGTTGCACCGACTATCCCAAATGAATCAGAAGCCCACGCCCCCGCCAACATGCCGATCCAGCCACCTGACTCGAACGGCATAGTGCGGGACCAGGAGAAGTAATGTAGGAATTCGATACCACACGCTGACAGAAGCACGAATATCATACCGGCCCCATGAACCAGCTTGGAATATCCCATACCTTCACTGTCCGATCCACGCAACAGTCGCCAACACACCACACCAAACAGGATCGGTAAAAAGTAGGCGGAGTAACCTAATGCATTCAGCACCAAGTCTGAAAACCAGGCGCCGAATCTGCCGCCAAGGTTCTGGACGTCATTACTGACTCCCGTGTGCGTGTAACCAGGATCGCTGCTTGAATAACTCACCAAACAAACCAATAGATAGGCTGTGAATGCACCCAGAGCAATGACCAACACCTCCTTGCCCAAACGCAACAGTCTTGGTGACACACGGACATGAGTCCGTTCCACTTGTTTGGGCGACTTCGCCTGGGCCACAGTGATCGATAAGCAGATTGGTAAAAAAATGAGGCGGTGTAATTATATCGAAATATGCAAGAGCAGCGCTTAATCTGGGTAATGCTCCCCTATCGGTATCGATTTAAACTCATTATGATAGCGCCTTCGGATTCGTTGATGATCTCGCATTGCTTAATTCCCCCCTACTTTGACTAGACCGCACCAGTTAAAACCACCCGCCATGCGAAAACAAAACCACAGCCGATTGTTGATCCTCGGATCTGGTCCCGCGGGTTATACCGCTGCCCTCTACGCTGCCCGGGCAAATCTGAGCCCAGTCCTCATAACGGGTATTGAACAGGGCGGTCAACTCGTGACAACCACAGATGTGGACAATTGGCCGGGAGATTCGACTGGTGTCCAGGGACCCGAGTTAATGCAACGTATGTTGGCGCATGTGGAACGTTTTGATACCAACGTTATATTCGACCATATTCATGATGCCGAATTGGACCATAGGCCATTCCACCTGCATGGCGATTCGGCGACGTACACCTGTGATGCACTAGTCATTGCGACCGGTGCATCGGCAAGGTACCTGGGACTGCCATCAGAAGAAACCTACAAAGGAAAAGGCGTCTCGGCATGCGCCACGTGTGATGGGTTCTTCTACAAAGACAAACCCGTTGCCGTCATTGGAGGTGGGAATACAGCTGTTGAGGAAGCTCTCTATCTTTCAAATATCTGCTCTACTGTTTCGTTGGTTCACCGCCGTGAGCAACTCAGGGCTGAAGCGATCATGCAGGATAAACTGTTTGCCCGATCCGATGGTGATGGAAATGTAGTCATCCACTGGAACAACACACTTGATGAAGTAGTGGGAGACACGGCAGGCGTAACTGGTATTCGAATAAAAGACGTTAATTCGGGCAAGAAATCAACGCTCGACGTTCATGGGGTGTTCATCGCGATTGGTCACAATCCCAATACAGATATCTTCAAAGATAAACTAGAGATGGATGGCGGGTACATTGTGGCCAACGGAGGACTGAATGGAGAAGCTACGGCAACAAGTATCCCGGGAGTTTTTGCAGCGGGAGATGTCACGGATCACGTCTATCGCCAGGCCGTAACCTCGGCGGGTTCGGGTTGTATGGCTGCTCTGGATGCAGAACGTTTTTTAACCGAACAATCTAACTGATGGACGGCCTTATGATGCACGATCCCGATCGTTTATTCAGAAAGTCAGTGACGGGGGTCACGCCCCTTCGTAATCAAGGCTCGCCGGTCGTATCAAACAAGCCACGAAGTGCCGGCGCGCCGCCTGAGGCAGGTGCGATATCCAGTTCTGGAAAGGTGGATCTTGATGGTGATCTGTTTTACCGAAGCGGAGTCCAGAAAAAAACATTGAGGGAGCTTAAGCGAGGTCGATTGAAGATCGATGAAGTTCTTGATCTTCATGGGTACACGCAGACCTCCACCCCCGCTGCGATCACCAGCTTCATAGGGTCCTGTAACAACCCGGACAACCAGTGCGTTATGATAATCACTGGGAAAGGGAGAAATTCTCCTGATCGAGTCTCGGTCGTTCGAACCACCGCGCTTGAAACGCTTCGAAAACACCCTCGTGTTTTGGCTTATTGCTGTTCACAACCGGTCGATGGTGGTTATGGCGCCTTCTATATCCTGCTTCGACGTTAACCTATAGATTGTTCAACCAGAACTACCGCGTGCGCCGCTATACCTTCAGCGCGTCCGGTGAACCCCAACCCTTCGGTAGTGGTCGCTTTTACATTGACCAGACTTCGGTCTAATTCAAGGTCAGCAGACAGGTTTGATCGCATCGCATCGATAAATGGTGCTAATTTTGGCGCCTGGGCTACGAGTGTCGCATCGACATTAACCACTCGAATTGAATGCGATTGGAGTAGCCGGCGAACCTCGACCAGAAACTCCCGGCTGTTTCTATTTAGGTTTCGATCATCAGTATCTGGAAACAAGTTCCCGATATCTCCCAGTCCTGAAGCACCCAATAACGCATCGCAAATCGCATGGATCAGAACATCAGCGTCACTGTGCCCCTGCAAACCTTGGTGATAGGGTATCTCCACCCCCCCAAGAATCAACACCCGCCGGTCACCCAGTTGATGGGCATCGAACCCATGACCGACTCTGATCAGGTCCTTCATGATTGCTCACCAAGCAAAAATTCTGCCAGTTGTAGATCCCTGCTGTTTGTGATCTTGATATTCTGCCCAGCGGATTGAACGATCAGGGGTTTTAGACCCAACCTTTCTACCGCTGCTGATTCATCCGGGATCGACTCCAGATTATGCGCTACTGCCTGTAGCGCGGCGAACAGCACAGGAAACCGGAACAATTGGGGAGTCTGGGCACGCCAGAGCATTCTTCTATCCATCGTCTGGTCCGCGGTTGAATCCTGGTTTGCAATCTTGATTGTATCGGTTACGGGTACAGCCAGTAGCCCAGCTTGGAATGACGGTACTACCTTTGAAATTAAGGTGTCAATGTCCTCGATTCGCACGCAAGGGCGTGCTGCATCATGCACAAGGACCCAGTCATCTGCAGCCGCGCACCCCTGTAGCGCTTGAAGTCCCAACCACACGGTCTCCGCCCGACATTGACCCCCGGTATAACAAACTACCTGCGTGTCGTCCGGCAACGGTAGCCTCTGCCAGTGTTTGTCAGTTTTAGAAATTCCAACAAAAATGTCATCGATCTGTTCAACCGCAGCCAGCCTGTTCAAGCTATGGGCCAAAACACTCAACCCGGCGATTTCTAGATATTGTTTTGGAACAGCGCCACCGAGACGCTTGCCCTGACCTGCTGCAGGGACAACGGCCCAAAGTCTCTCTCCGTTCTTAAACGCCATAATGTCTTTTTTCTAACAGGATATTCAAGCACGTACGCGTCATTAGGATAGAATCCATAACCTCACCGCGGCCAAGCAAACGCTGCCCGATGCGCCCGTTACCAGACGAATTCAAGCCAAGCTCCGATTCGACCCAGGCCACCCCCTGGCCTGATCTGTATGGCAGCGCCGAGGGATTTGCGATAACGCGCTTAGCTGATCGGCTGGAAAAGCCGGTGGTTGTCATCGCCAACGATTCTCGGCGGATGAAACTCCTGCAGGAGGAAATAGCTTTCTTCATTCAGGACCATTCTACCCCACCCCTATTGTCTCTCTCAGACTGGGAGTGCCTGCCGTATGATGTTGTTTCACCTCAGCCAGAGGTCATATCGGACCGACTGAGAACACTTGCTCAAATCCCGCATCTCGAACGGGGCATCTTGCTTTCAACCGTACCCGCACTGATGCAAAGACTCCCCCCTTCTGACTACTTCTTGGGCCACAGCTTTTTACTCGAGACTGGTCAGACAGTGGTTCCAGAGAATCTTCGAAAACGACTTCAGGAGGCTGGATATCTATCTGTATCGCAAGTTCTTTACCAGGGAGAGTATGCAGTTCGCGGCGGAGTCGTTGATATTTTCCCCATGGGCTGTAGCGACCCATTCAGGCTCGACCTCTTTGGGGACCAATTAGAAACCATCCGCTTGTTTGACCCAGCGTCACAAAGATCGTCTGCTACCAGAAGTTCCATAGAACTCCTCCCTGCTCGGGAGTATCCCACAGACAGCGACGCGATCACTCGGTTCCGGGCCAATTTTCGGCGTCAATTTGAAGGCGATCCACAGAAGCATCTAGTGTACCGAGAAATCAGTAAAGGCAATCTACCCGCGGGTCTGGATTTCTTTTGGCCATTATTTTATGGCGAGACCAATACCCTGTTTGAACATCTGCCCTCTAACGTCACGTGGGTCCTGGACAAAGGTTTTCGAGACAGCGTCGACAGACAATGGGCATCGATCATTGACCGTCATAAACTGGCATGTCTCGTGCCCGAAAGACTCCCCCTGCCACCCGAACAACTGTACGCTTCGCCAACCGAAATAATCCAGCGAGTGGATACTGAGACCAGGGCCTTTCTAGACACAAAATCACATGAGCAATCGGAGGGCGTTAAACCTGGTATTTTTTGGGTCGAACCGCGAAGCAACGAACCGTACAGTGCTGTAATTCAACATCTTCAACATACGCCTTGCAGGACTCTACTCGCGTTTGAATCCCAGGGCCGACAGGACATCATTAACGAGGTTCTTGGAAGTCGTGACATGTACCCGACTAAAGTGGATGCATGGACTGAATTTGCGGACGAGGATGGCCCCCAACTCGCGACAATAATCTGTCGGCTCGAACGCGGTGCTGTTTTTCGGGCCTTGGGGTTGGAGGTCTTGACCGAAACCCAGATATTTGGCGAGCGGATTACTCACAAACCGAGGCGTGCCGCCCGATCACGTGATCCTGAAAGTATCATCCAGTCGCTTGCCGAACTGAAGATTGACGATCCGGTGGTCCATGAAGATCACGGTGTAGGGCGCTACAGGGGCTTGAAGGTCATGCGCATATTGGAGCACGAGAGCGAACTGATGGTTATCGATTATCAGGGTGGCGACAAACTTTACGTGCCGATCTTGAACCTGCATCTGGTAAGCCGATACCTGGGCGGCGACTCCGAGACTGCGCCACTGCATAAACTAGGGTCCGAACAATGGGCCAAAGCTAAAGTCAGAGCCGTCAAGCGCACCCGCGACACAGCCGCCGAACTGTTGGAAATACAGGCAATCCGGACGTCTCGAACCGGCAACGCCCTCGCTATACCGACGCCGGAATACTCGGAGTTCGTATCAAAGTTCGTTCACGAAGAGACGCCTGACCAGATCACCGTGATGGAGGATGTTCTGAGTGACCTGGTATCCGATCGGCCAATGGACCGGCTGGTCTGTGGCGATGTTGGATTCGGCAAAACCGAAATTGCACTTAGAGCTGCGTTTGTAGCGGTTCACAATGGGAAACAGGTTGCATTATTGGTGCCCACAACGTTACTGGCACAACAGCACTTTGATACTTTTCTCGATCGTTTTTCCGACCAGCCTGTGAGTATCCGATGTATTTCCCGCCTGCAGACCACCAAAGAAGTTGAAAAGACCCTGGCAAATCTTCATAACGCCTCCCTAGATATCGTAATCGGAACACACCGCCTGTTACAGCCCGATGTATCTATTAAGAATCTAGGACTGTTAATCATAGACGAGGAACACCGGTTCGGCGTACGCCAAAAAGAGCACATCAAAAAACTTCGAAAGGTCGTGGATATCTTGACACTCACCGCAACCCCGATTCCCAGGACATTGAATTTCACCATGGCTGGGGTCCGTGACATTTCACTGATTGCTACACCACCCGAACAGCGCGTCGCTATCAAGACATTCATCCGAATCAGGCACGATGGTCTTATTCGGGAGGCCTGCCTGAGAGAGATAAACCGTGGCGGACAGATTTTCTTCTTACACAACCAGGTCAGATCTATCGGACGCGTAAGAGATGCGCTTCAGGCTCTCGTCCCAGAAGCAACCATTGGAATCGCGCACGGCCAGATGCCGGAATCGGAACTTGAAGTCGTGATGAGACACTTTCAACAACAGCGATTCAACCTGATGGTGTGTAGCACCATCATAGAAAGTGGTATCGATATTCCCAACGCCAATACCATACTGATCGATCGCGCCGATCGTCTGGGGCTTGCACAACTGCACCAGATCAGAGGGCGTGTCGGGCGGTCAAGTCGACAGGCCTTTGCCTACCTACTTATACCCGATGAAATACCGATAACTGAGAGTGCATCAAAACGTCTTGAAGCAATCGCTTCCCTAGAAGGACTCGGTGCAGGATTTGCACTGGCATCCCACGATCTCGAGATCCGAGGTGCTGGAGAACTCCTCGGAGAGGAACAAAGCGGAACAATCGATGATATTGGATTTAGCCTTTATGCTGATTACCTCAATCGTGCTGTCAGGGATCTAACGAAACTCCCAGACGACAACGAAAACGTTCTCTACGAATCAGTTCGAACCGAGGTCGACCTCGATCTGCCAATTCTTTTCTCGGACAGTTATCTGCCCGACGTCCATACCCGATTGTTGCTGTATAAGCGAATCGCAAATGCACGAACTGCCGAAGAACTGTATGACTTGCAGTTGGAGACACTCGACCGATTTGGCCTGCTGCCCGAGGCCGCAAAGTCGGTCTTTGCTGTCAGCGACATCAAGTTAATAGCGACCGGCCTTGGGATAGAGAAAATTCAACTGGGACACAAAGGTGGCTTTGTGAAATTTTCCGAACATACCTTGCTGAATCCAATTTGTATCGTTGACCTTCTTGAATCCAGCAACGGTGAGATCCGCATGCAAGGCACCTATACGCTAAAGATCACTACATCTGTGCCCCTGCCACAAGATAAAATCACCTACACAAAAAAGTTGTTGGCTCTATTGGGGGATAACTCATGAATCAGAGCTAGTGCCTGTTTTAGCGGCTAACCCAGACCTATGGTTTGAATCAGACTCTGCCAGGTTCACGGCTATACCGTTGTACCAGAGGTGAACTATCAACGCGAGAAACTGATCACTTGGGCAGAGTCAGTCTCCTCCACTAGTTTTCTCTGCATGTATTCCGGCACTAATTCCTTCATGATCTGCTCGATTGCATCAGTGTCGGATTGCTGACATTTAGAAGTCAGCAACCTAACAGCATTCACAACTGAATCGCTGTTTAGGACCCTACTTTCAGCTAGATTGATCTGCTGGTGCAGTGTTTTCCCAAGTATCTCCTCGTGATGAAACAGTTCCTCCACCAGTTTTTCGCCTGGTCGAAGGCCGGTATAAACAATTTCAATCTCTCGGCCGGGTATCAGGCCGGCCATACGAATGAGTTGTTTTGCGAGATAGGAAATCTTGATCGGTTCCCCCATGTCAAGCACAAATATTTCACTGCCCTGTCCCTGAACACACGCCTGCATGATCAATTGACACGCTTCCGATATTGTCATAAAGAATCGCGTCACATCGGGATGGGTGACGGTGACTGGTCCGCCCTCTTCGATCTGTTTCTCAAATAGCGGTACCACACTGCCCGCAGACCCCAGTACGTTACCGAAACGTACGGTTATAAAAGCGACCCCGGACTGTGTGTTTCGAGCCTGAACCAGGACCTCAGCCATGCGTTTGGTTGCACCCATGATACTCGTCGGGTTGACCGCTTTATCGGTCGAAATCAGAACAAATTTTTCGCAACCAGTTTCACAACTCACTCGCGCCATTACATCTGTCCCAACCACATTATTTCGGACAGCTTCCCGGACTTGCTCTTGCAGCGAAGGGACGTGTTTGTAGGCTGCCGCATGAAACACGATATCCGGCATATACTGGTTGAATACTGCTCTGACCCCGGGTTCATCACATACATCTCCCAGCCGCGCATGTAATGCTATATCCGGGTGCTTGTTCTCTATTTCGTGACCGATCCTATACAAGTTGAATTCACTCTGGTCCAGCAATATCAGCGATGCCGGGTTCAATCGAACCACTTGGCGACATAACTCACTGCCAATGGACCCTCCCGCACCCGTTATGAGCACGTTCTTACCGGTCAGGCCGCTTGAAATTAGGTCGATATCGAGCGACACCGGATCTCGACCCAATAGATCATCCAACGCGACTGGTCTCAGATCCCGACTGCGAGCAGTTCCATCCAGTATGTCCTGCACCTTAGGCAAGGTACGGTAGGAGACCTGCGCCTGCTCACAGTAATCTACGATACGCCGCATGTCCTGTGTCACGGCACTGGGTATCGCAAGCAATACCAGTTCGATGCGTAACTCTTTGGCCACTCTGGGTAACGCTGAACACGCGTCAACCACCCGAACTCCCTGAATATGGCGTCCTTTCTTATCCGGATCGTCGTCTAGATAGGCTATCGGCTCGTACAGTACCGGTGTTGAGTTCCTGAGATCCCTGACCAACATATCGCCAGCCACACCAGCACCAATTACTAAAACCCGCTTACCGGACCCACTCGGTCCAGCGCGTGTGTGATAAGCGCGATAAATCAACCGGTTGGCTACCAGCAATCCGATAAGCAGCACACTATGTAGTGGAAAGACAGACCTCGGCACAGCCTCAAGCCGGGTTGCAAGAAAAATCGCAACCGCGATCAAGGCTGTTCCAAAGAATACCGACTTAACGATGGCAGAGACGTCCGGCGCAGATGTAAATCGCCATGCACCTCTAGGAACCGCAAATGCAAGCGACATCGCCACATGGAGCAGGACCACCAAGGGCAGCATTGCGATTGCCTGGTCTAGAAAAGGCTGCGGGATAGTATCGAGATTAAAACGAAACCAGTAGGCCACTAACCAGGCGATGATGACCATCAACGCGTCATGCAGGATCACTGGCCAGCGACCGGCGTAGTACCTCAACTCCTCGACTGCGTTTTCGCTGTTACTGCTCTTCATTTTGACTAAGGCGCGCCCGTTCTTTTCGTCGCACTGCCAGTCCGCAGCCCGCCAGTGTCACAAGGCCCAGCATGATCCAGAACCATTGTGGACCGAACCCGTGGATCAGAAACGTAGCGTAAATCGACAAGCATAGCGTAATCACCACAGCCAACAATGTCACTTGTGCGTGATTATAGCCAAGACGAACCAGTCGCTGGTAGAAATGACTCGAATGCGCTTCCCACCAGCGTTCACGCCTTAGAATGCGGGCAGAAAGTGTTAGAGTCGCATCACAGAACACCACACCGTAGAGAAGCACAAACGCTTCGACCGGCAAGCGATATGAAGTCCAGCCGATGATCCCCATTACTGCAAAATACATTCCCAATGTAAGACTTCCAATATCACCGAGAAAAACACGCGCAGGTCGCCAATTAAGGATAGAAAAACCGATCAAAGCACCCGCAAGCGTCAGGTTCAACAACACAAGGTTGGGGGCACCTGCCTGGTGGAACCAGAACGCCAAGACGATTGTCGCAATCGTCGACTGCGTCGCGATCAATCCATCAATACCGTCCATAAAATTGAACAGATTAGTCATCCACACGACCCAGACCACGAGTTCAATAAACAGCAGCCAGTAGGGCTGCTCCAGACGATAACCGGCAATATGAATACCCTGTGAGCGCGCAAGTAGATATACCATGATGCAGGCGATCACAACCTGTATGAAAATTCTCGACCGGATCGTCAAATTACGCCGATCGTCAAACCATCCCAGTACTGCGATGCACCCGAGTAACAGTGCGATCAATACATCCAACACAGTGATCGATTCGAGGATCAACTGATAAATTGCGATCAGTGATACTGTCGCAACAATAATCACTATCCCACCACCCCTGGGAACAACTTGACTGTGCAGACTGCGGGTATTAGGTCGATCTGGAACCAGAATACTCGAGTTGTGCTGTAAAAGGTAAGACAGCAGGCTATAAGTGGCGAGGCTACTCAGTAGCAGCAACAGCGCGGAGACAGGCGTCATAAGGTTATGTCGGTTTTAGGTCGTGACAAACAACAACAGCCATCTTTCAATTGTACAGAGGTCGGATACGTCGACTGAACCGCCCCAAACAGTCCTTCAGGATATGGTGGGTGCTTGCTTCTGCCACCTGCTCATTGATGCCGACGAGGGCATC
The DNA here is from genome assembly GCA_022450155.1 of Gammaproteobacteria bacterium. NCBI lineage: Bacteria > Pseudomonadati > Pseudomonadota > Gammaproteobacteria > Gammaproteobacteria bacterium. Next base: position 17,144 of record JAKUQR010000005.1, read on the forward strand.
AAGACACAGTTCTGAAATATCATCAACATGGACTCGTTGGTGACCATCAATCAGAAACTGATGTTGACTGTTCGAATCAGAAATAGAATCTAACATGTTGTTATTATGCAGATTAGTATAGTTTTTATGGCTGACATGATTAAGCCACGACTGCAAGACGAATGGCCCTCGTTCGAGCCAGCCAGCTGTTGTTTCGGACACTGGTGGTTTCTCGTCAGTGCTGTTTTGTTCAACTGCCTTGGCTTCAACTCTGGTCTCCAGCAGCAGCTGTAAGCTGAAGGCTCGATGTGCAAATCGCTGTTGATAGGTCGTCAGTCGATCAGCGGATCCTAAACATATGATGCAGCTAAACTCAGGCCAGTCTCTGTCAGGCACCTTTGCAGTGTATTCTGACGTAATCCAGGTAACCCGAGGTATTCGGGGTGCTGTTTGAGGGTCGGTTGTTTCTACAAATACGACGTAACCCCGGGCTGCCAGTCGCATCACAACCGAACGCACTAATCGGGACTGCGCTCCGATGACGAGCACACCGTTACCGTTTGTCTCAGGCCAGGAGCCTTCGAACTGACCTGGATCTTTACCGCAACTCGCCTCGGGTTTAGCAAGATCGGCCAAACTTTTTACCTTTAAATGTGACTGCGACATCAACGATATCGCATAAGCGGCGAAGGAATGCCGGTTTGAATGTTTCCTAAAGTAAGTCATCAGCGAGTGATGCTTATGGCGGGCAATTTCAACCGAATTAACGCCGCTTGATACAGCCCCCACATGTACAGCCGATACGCCTGGATTGAACACAACTTTAGACCCCGCTTCCCTGACCCGCCGACAGAGATCCAGATCTTCGAAATGAAGAAAATAGTCTTCATCCATCCCGCCCAACTCGTTGTAGAGTGACTTCCTGATGGCAAAAAAAGAACCTGACACCGCATCCACATCAATGCTATCTTGTGGCATTGGTTCGTTTGTCATATCTATTGTTGGCATATTCCTGAGTGGGAATAATTTGCCCAACATCTTGCCAATAGTTCGGATCAGCGTCACATCGTGGCGTCTACAACCTGCCTGCTCGCGCCCGTGAATTCCAAATACCAATCCACCCACTAAACCGACTTCTTGCTGATCCTTTAACAATCTGCACAGTCGATCAATGGTGTGTGGCCACACCAAGCAATCTGGATTGATGACGACCAAAATATCCCCTGATGCGACCGACGCGCCAATATTGACGGCCGCAGAGAATCCCAGATTTCGATCGTTTTGGATGTATTTTTCATTTTGCCTCCCGTTACATCCCAGTGCCCAAATTTTGCTGATATCCCTTGAGTGATTATCGACCACGATCAACTCCACTGCTGGGGTCGATTTTCTGATTCGCTCAATGCATAGCCCAAGGAACGCACCCGCATTGTAATTAACCACGATGGCAGAAACAGCCGGACAGGTGTATGGGTTCATATCAACGCGATTTCGACAGTTTCAAAACCGCCCCCTGATCGATCGCCTATCTTGGTAAAGGCCAACAATCTCTGCCGGGAATAGTCGTAAACCGCGCGGATTGCTTGAATTCTGTAACATCACCACTGCTCGACCTGAAATACGTTTTGCTCTGTGATCCTCTCCTGTGGTCCGAAACAACCCGTGGGCCGCCCATCAAACTTCACTAATGGACATGTTCATTTGAGCAAGTCCAAATCCGCCATAGTCACCTCTGACAGTAAGATGTATCAGGTCGTATCGACGGTCTATCGCGATGTTGTCACGCTCTCCGTCATCCAGCGCGACACCAAGTGATATGAAATATTCACCTGGCACCAGGTTTAGATCGAACTGAAAACGGACGACGACGGTCATTCCAGCCTTACCATGGCTGACATCTATAGCGCGTTCCCTAGTGTTAGTCCCATAGACCGTCTGGCCGTCGACAGTTTTAACAGTGCAGCCATAGATCAGGTCAGTTAATTCCTGGAAAAAGCGAACATGGACCATCAATTCTAGGTTTTCTCCGGACTCGAATACCACCTGGTCGTCGCCAGAGTTAGACTTAAGCTGGTAGTCCATTATGGCTGCTCGCCGGTCTCCCCAGCGATATTCGTTAGGGTTGTATGATCGCCGCTGCTTACAGTGGTCCTGAGCTAAATCGGATGACGCTGGCGCAGCCCAGGCTGGGCTGGTGTCAGCATCCGTCTGATCGCCTTCAGTAGCTTCCTCACTGGGGCCAACCTTCCTCGGTTGCTGAACCTCACTTCCGAACAGGTGTTCCAGATAGGCCTGGATCACGGCCTTGGGCTCTCCAATAGCTTCTATGTTGCCTGCATTCAAAAAAACAGCCCTTGAACAGTGATTTTGGATCAGTTCGACCGAATGTGAGACGAACAGTATTGTTTTCCCAGATGCCTGCATCTCCTGGAACCGCCTATAACATTTACGCTGGAACCGGATATCACCTACGGCCAGCGCTTCGTCAACGATCAGAATATCTGGATCTGAACTGATAGCTGTTGCAAATGCCAGCCTCACGTACATCCCACTGGAATAGGTGCTGACGGGGTGATCAATAAATGCTCCGATATCAGCAAATTGGAGAAGCTCGTTCAACTTAGCCTCCAGGCTATGCTTTGGAATACCCAATATTGAAGCATTGAGATAGACGTTTTCACGGCCTGTGAATCTGGGATTGAACCCTGCACCCAGTTCCAACAGAGCAGACACTGTGCCCTGTCGTACGACCTCACCATGCGTGGGAGACAAGGTACCCGAGATAATCTCAAGCAGGGTCGATTTTCCAGACCCATTGGGTCCGATAATTCCGATTGTCTCACCTTGAAACACCTCAAACGAAATATTATCCAACGCCGTAAACTCATGGTGATATTTTCGACCGCGTATCGAATACAGCTCCCTTATTCTGTCCATCGGTCGGTTATAGATCCTATAGACCTTCCCCAACTCAGTCACTGTCAACGCCGATACAGTGTCAGAGCACATCTGCAAATCCTTTGCGCACTCTTTCAAACCACAAGAATCCCAGATAGGCGAACACCAGCGCAACGACTGTGTAAATACCGATTCCCAATATATCCGGTGCGGCGTTCTTCAATAAAAAGTTTCGTAACTGCTCTATCGGAAAGGTTATTGGATTTAGATAGAGAAGGGGCTGAATGCTCTCGGGCAACGCACTCTTGGGATACAGGATTGGTGCCATAAAAAACAGTACTGTACTAATCACGCCCATCAACTGGCCAATATCCCTAAAGTAAACCGCTGCCGCAGACACAAACCAACCGATTCCTAAGCACACAATTGAGATCATTACAAATGGCAGCGGTATAAAAACTACAGACCAGCCAAATGAATGGTCGTTTTCCAACAAAAGTAAGCCGAGCAAGTACAGGATTAATACAAAGAGGCTAATACCAGCCTGGAATAAAGCGGACAAAACCGTCACCCAGGGGAGCGCCTCCAGTGGAAAAACTACTTTCTTAACGTATTGTGGATTATCTGCGATGACGGTGGTCGACTGAATAAGACAATCCGACAGTAAGGAATGTATGATCATTCCTGAAAACAATATTGCTGGAAATCGCGCTAAGCCACCCTCTTGGGCAGGCCAGCGAATTTCTAGGACCAGGCCGAATACAAACGTATAGATCGCCAACATAAGCATTGGCGTAAGGAGTGACCAGATAAGTCCCAACGCTGTACCCCGGTAGCGCGTGAGAACAGCGCGGCGGGTGAGCTGATGGATGACAAAACGGTTCGACCGGTAACTACCGAACAAAGCCAAAAGACACCTTCAATTGTGTGTAATCAATTCGGAAAACGGTTTGTGGCATGGTTACTGTTTCCAGGCAAACAGGCTAGTTGTCGTATTCGTCGCTGACGACCTGTTGGAGATACTGGCCGTAACTGCTCTTTATCAACGTAGCGGCCAACCCTTCGAGTTGCTCGATAGTAATGTACCCCATTCGATAGGCGACTTCTTCTGGGCAACAGATCTTCAGTCCCTGTCTTGACTCTATGGTTTCAATAAATACCGCCGCTTGTAATAGAGACAGGTGGGTACCGGTATCCAACCATGCGATTCCACGCCCCAGATTCTCGACGTTCAGCTGTCCGCTTGCCAGGTACATACGGTTGAGGTCTGTTATTTCCAGTTCACCTCGTGCCGAAGGCTTAAGAGAACGTGCAAAATCAACAACCTGCGTGTCATAGAAATACAACCCTGTCACAGCGTACTTAGACACTGGCTGTTCTGGTTTTTCTTCCAGGCTTATCGCCACACCCTCTTTGTTGAAGGTGACTACCCCATAACGTTCTGGATCTTGGACGGGATAAGCAAAAACCGTAGCACCACAAGGCTGTTCAGCTGCCCGTTGCACAATATCGCTTAGATTATGGCCGTAGAAGATGTTATCGCCCAGGATCAGGGCGCAGTCGGAATCCGCAATAAACTCTGCGCCGAGAAGAAAAGCCTGAGCAAGCCCATCTGGCGACGGCTGAATCGCGTAAGAGAGATTCAGCCCCCAGGAACTGCCATCGCCCAGCAGCTTTTCAAATCGAGGCACGTCCTCGGGTGTCGAGATAACGAGAATATCCGTTATACCCGCGAGCATTAATACCGACATTGGATAGTAGATCATCGGCTTGTCGTAAACTGGCAGTAACTGCTTCGACAAAACATTTGTGGCAGGTGCCAGTCGAGTACCCGCGCCACCGGCTAGAATAAGGCCTTTCATCTTAGACTCCCAGCCCTCGTCGCTCGCTGCGGCAAGAATCTGTGCGAACTATTTGGACCCAGTCCAGCCCGCGCGTCGACAGATACCACTCAACGGTCTTGCGAAGTCCGGTGACAAAAGTTTCTCGAATTGACCACCCCAGTTCCTCCTGCAGACGACGACTATCTATCGCATATCGAAAATCATGACCAGGGCGGTCTTCAACAAACTGAATGAGGCTCTCCCGGTTGGGCAGTGTTTCTAGCGGTTTAAGTTCATCCAGGATACTACATATCGCTTTGACCACATCAATGTTGCTTTTCTCACAGTTGCCACCAATGTTATAGCGTCTTCCGGTCCTTCCTTCGAACAGAATTTTCTTTAGTGCTCGCGCGTGATCATCGACGTATAACCAGTCTCGGATATTCTCCCCTGCGCCGTAAACAGGAATGGGTTGAAAAGCCATAGCTTTCTCAATCACAACCGGAATAAGTTTTTCGGGGAATTGATACGGCCCATAGTTATTCGAACAGTTTGATATCGACACGTTCAGGCCGTAGGTTTCGCCCCACGCCCTGACCAGATGATCGGCGCTGGCTTTGCTCGCAGAATACGGTGAATTCGGCTCATAGGGAGATAGTTCGGAAAAAATGCCGTCTGCACCTAAAGATCCGAAAACTTCATCTGTTGAAACATGCAGGAAGCGACAGCCAGATCCATCGGGTTTTCCTTGTTTAAGCTGATGGGTCCTGACGGCTTCCAGCAGTGTATAGGTGCCTATTATATTTGTTTGAACAAAATCGCCCGCAGAATCGATCGATCGATCAACATGGGATTCTGCGGCAAGATGTATAACCCCAGTTGGGTTGTGCTTGTGGAAAAGTCGCCGCACTGAATCCGCATCGCATATATTCGCCTGTTCAAAAACGTAACGTTTGGACCCAGCAATATCATCGAGAGTCTCCAGGTTCCCGGCATAGGTCAAACAGTCGACGTTGACCACCCGACACTCTGTACTGGCCAGCAGTTCTCGAACGACTGCTGAGCCTATAAAGCCGGCTCCACCGGTCACAATGATCGTACCTGATTCGGGTCCAAGCGTAGTGCTCATCAGTTTGGTTCTGGCCGTTTGGACTTCGGAGAATTGGATTGCATGTGCTGCATAAGCCAGTCAACATAACGGCGTACACCTGACTCTAGCGTTGTAAATTCCCTGTCATAACCCGCCGAGCGCAACCTGCCGACATCTGCCTGGGTATAGTCTTGGTACTTGCCTGCCAGGGTGGCGGGCATATCAAAGTAGCCAATAATCTTCTGAATCTGGGATTCTCCCAACGACAGAGGCTTGTTTTCCGATAGCGCCCGACAGCTATTAACAACTGCCAGAGCCATATCGTTAAAGCTGCGACTGACACCAGTTCCCAGGTTAAAAATACCGCTGAAATCAGGATAGTCCAAGCAAAACAGGTTGGCTCGAACAACGTCTTCAACTGACACAAAATCTCTGCGCTGCTCACCATCGCCGTACCCACCCGATGCCGCAAACAATCGCACCTGGCCGGTCGTCTGATATTGATGGAACAATTGAAACGCAACAGACGCCATATGAGCTTTATGCTGTTCTCTCGCACCATACACATTAAAATAGCGCAGGCCCACAACCTGGCTAGTGCGAGACTCTTCTCGGACTCGAACATAGCGGTCAAAGATTAACTTAGAGAGCGCATAGACGTTCAATGGTTTTTCATAGTCGCTGACTTCCTCAAACACCCTGGATTCTCCATATACCGAAGCTGAGGAAGCATAGACAAAGGGCACAGAGTTACTGCGACAAGCTTCGTACAAGTGCTTTGAATAAGAGAAATTGTTTTCCATCATGAAATGGCCGTCCGTTACCATCGTATCCGAACACGCGCCTTGGTGAAAAACAATGCGGGTCTGTTGAGGCAGCCCATTATTGATCAGGTCTTTAAGAAACTGTGTTTTGTCCAGGTAATCAACAAACTCGAGGTCAACAATATTCGAAACCTTGGCAGAATCTTCAAGATCATCCACGACAATAATGTTGTTTAGGCCTCTGTCATTGAGGCCAGCAACAATATTCGCCCCGATAAATCCTGCACCGCCTGTAACGATGTACATTACATCGTTTCTCTTTCCAACTGAGAAAGAATTTCGGGCAGCGTCACCGTAGCAGTACCGAATTTACCGACTGCAATACCCGCAGCAGTATCCGCATATTTCAAAATTTCGTTCCAGCTCATACCGCAGGCCAGGAATACTGCAATAGCGGCCACTACCGTATCGCCCGCGCCACTGACATCGTAGACTTGTCTAACATTAGAAGACTGGTGGATACATTCCCCATCTTCAGTAAACAGCGTCATGCCCTCTGATCCACGGGTGACGAGAAGTCCTTGAAGTGAGAGCTTTTCGACCAGCGAATAAGCTTTTTTGTTGAATTCCTCGGTCGTCTGGCAGTCTCCGACGCACCGAACAAATTCCATTGTATTCGGCGTGACAATGGAGGCGTCACAATAGTCCGAAAAATCAGCCCCTTTGGGGTCAACCACAACAGGAATTTCATGTCTACGTGCGAGACTTACGATCTGAGGAACATTTGAAAGGCCTCCCTTCCCATAGTCTGAAACAACCACAACAGACACACCTGCCAGTAACCTCTCGTAATCATCCAAAACACACTCAGTGAGACTCACACTAGGCGCTCCCTCAAAATCAACTCGGATCAACTGCTGATTTTGCGATACAACTCTAAGTTTTTCGGTAGTCCGATTTTCGGTGTCAATGTGCAAGTGCCTGTCGACGCCTGACTCTGCCAGTAGACTGTTCAGCAATCTGCCACTCGCATCGTCACCGACTATCGAGAGTAGGCAGCACTGAGCGCCTATACTCCTGATGTTGGCAGCGACGTTACCCGCCCCACCGACGCACTCAGTCACTGAATCAACCGAGACGACCGGCACGGGTGCTTCAGGAGATATTCTTGTGACGGACCCAGACCAGTAACGGTCCAGCATGATGTCCCCAACAACGAGAATACGGTGTGAGTCTATCAGTGTTGTCAACGATTCATTCATGCACTCAGGATCGATCAATTAGTGGCTTTATATGCGATCACCGCGGCCAATCCCACAGTAGGTGAGCCCAGTTTCATTTAGCACCTTCGGATCATAAATATTTCGACCATCAAATATAACAGCGCCCTTCATTCGGTTCTTGACTTCGGTGAAGTCCACACTCCTAAATTCTTTCCATTCGGTCACTATGATCAGTCCATCTGCATCGTTCAGTGCGCTGTAAGGGTCAGCGGAAAAGGTGACTGTTGGGTTGTCTCGGAAAATCTCTTGGGCACGGGCAATGCATATTGGATCATAGGCGCAAACCGTAGATCCATTTGACTGAAGTTGTTCAATGACCGATTGACTTGGTGCCTCCCGCATATCGTTTGTATCCGGCTTAAATGCAAGACCCCACAATGCGAAATGCAGTCCTTGGATATCATCCCCATAGAAGCGTAATATTTTCTCAACCAGAACTCGTTTTTGGGCGGTGTTGACTTCATCAACTGCCCTGAGCAGGCGACTGTCGTATTGGTGAGCCTTACCAATCTGGTAAAGTGCACGCACATCTTTGGGGAAACAAGAGCCCCCGTATCCACATCCAGGATAGATGAAGTCATAACCAATTCTCGGGTCCGAGCCTATGCCCTGCCTTACCGACTCGATATCTGCGCCAACCCGATCAGACAAGTTCGCTATTTCATTTATGAATGATATTTTTGTAGCCAGCATCGCGTTGGCAGCATACTTGGTTAATTCGGCAGAGCGGACATCCATAAACAGCATACGATTATTACTGCGATTGAACGGCGAATACAGGCGGTCCATCTTCTCTTTGGCCCTGAGACTGTCTGAGCCAATAATGATTCGATCTGGTTTGAGAAAATCTGAAACCGCAGCCCCTTCTTTAAGAAATTCAGGATTCGAGACTACATCGAACTCCACCGAACAGTTGCGTTGCGCGAGTACGCCGTCTATTTCGTCACGCACTGCATCACATGAACCCACCGGCACAGTCGACTTCACAACCACCACCGAGTAATCCTCGAGCCATTGAGCGATCGACCGGGCGGCAGTAAGTACGTGGCCAAGATCTGCAGACCCGTCCTCCATTTGAGGCGTGCCTACGGCAATGAAAATTACCTCTGCCCCACGGATGCCGCGCTCAACGCTACTGGTAAAACCCAGTCTCTTTACAAGTAGGTTGGTAGCAACGACTTGCTCCAGACCGGCTTCATGAATAGGAAGCTTTCCATCTGATAAATCCTTGATTTTGTTTTCATCGATATCTACACATGTGACGTGATTACCGACATCGGCCAGACAAGCGCCACTGACGAGACCGACATACCCCACCCCTATAACTGACACCTTCATTGCGTGCTCCAGGCATTGTGGTTAACTAAAAGAAAGGGTGCCTGCAGGCACCCTTTCCACCGCGGCGCTATTTTATCAGTCAGATGAATCATCGACCTGTGTTTGCAGCGGCACATCCTTAACGACAATCACGCCTTGGTTAGCGTTAATGATCGCTATGCCGATTCCACTAACGCCCATGAGGTCGTCGATTGAATCGAAATCGCCGTATTGGCTCCGATAATTCACGATCGCCTGGGCAAGCCTGGGCCCGATTCCGTGAATGCTGTCGACGAGCTCAGCGACATCAGCCGAATTAATGTTGACTGTACCGGCCATAGCACCCGTCGACCACAGCATACCCACTAACATGATAAAGAAATAGTTTTTTAGTTTCATCACCTACGCTCCTTGTAGAATTGTACGAAAGATTTCACTGCATCCTTGCAGCGGTTACGAGTATCGCCAAGCACTCAATTGACGTTCAATGGGCATACGTCACTTGCAACTAATTTATCTTTCCTGTAGGTGTGGTGTTATCTTCGCGGGTCCAGTGCTGTTCCATTTTCTGCATCCCGGGCACTGCCAGTGCATCGATTTTCCTTTGAAGCCACAATTACGGCATTCATAGCTTCTCGCTGTTCCAAAAAGGACTGAAACCAGATCGATCAAAAAATCCAGACTGCGATCTGAACGAAGTCCACGATTGCCAGAGTCGGCCGACTCGATGAGGTCAGTTAATGAGTTTAAAGAGTGAGTGTTACGCATCCAGTTCAGCAAACGACTACGGGCCTGCTCAGGCTGTCCGGATTCTACAAGAAAATCGACTAATGTCATCACCAATCGAAAGTCATTGTTATGCTCGAGGCATCGTTCCAGAAAATTGCGGTAGTCAGCCAGGCGTCCTAGACTCTGGTAACTCTGTCGTACCAAGCCGATAACATCAGTCAGCATTTCAGGATGCCGGTTAACTATCCTCGTCCACTCTCGGATTGCAGTTACGTGCTCATTCTTGATCGCCCTGAGCCTCCCGGACTGCATCAACGCTCGCGTACACTCTTGTTCTAAAGTCAGCGCCTGATGGATAAACCCCGCACATTCTTGATAGAACCCTGCAGTCATTCGCTCCTCTGCAAGCTCGCAGTTATATTGCGCAAGTAGGCCATCTAAGTCTTCGCCACTGGCCAAGGAGAGCCTCCTCGCGGCATCTATGGCGTTTTCCCATTCCTTCTCCTGCTCATAGAGTTGCAATAACAGACGGTAGGCTGATTCCGAATATTGAGCAGCCTCTGCCACCTCAAGCAGCAAACTTTCTGCTCTGTCGAACAGTCCTGCCTTGTAATAATCCTGACCTAGTTCATACAGAGCATGAAGACGCTGTTCAGGATCTAGGCCGCTTCTCGCAATCAGATTCTGGTGAAGTTGGGTCGCCCTTTCTATCTCTCCTCGACGTCTAAACAGGTTTCCGAGCGCAAGCTGGATCTCAACTGTTTCCTCGTGCGTCTCCAGAGCGCTTATCAACACATCCAGAGCCTTGTCCTGTTGTTCATTCAAGAGCAAGTTAAGGCTTTTAAAATACGCCTGAGGTATGTCCGCGCCTACGCTGCGTGTGGAGCGACGTCCTCTCGAGGCAGCATACCAGCCAGAAGCGGCCGCCAATGGCAAAAGCAGAAGGAGCCAGACTGGATCCATTTTACTAACTACTCATCCTTGTTAATTTTTCTTGTGCCGCTAGAGCGTTTGACTGCAAAGCCCGCAGCTTTCTCGCTGTTCTTACGAGACGTATTTTCAGACTTAGAAGAATCAAGCTGCTCGTGAATACACCAAACAGGATACCCATACCAAGAGTAAGCAGTAAAAGTATTGCGACGGGCCCGTTCCAGACCATTCCAAAATAGTAGTGAACTTGAATATCATGCGAATTCTGTGCCATGAAAGTAAATACAAAGAGAAACAGCACAATCGAAGTCAACGCATAGAATACGACCTTCATTTCGCTCTGCGACTGCTGGGTCCGCCACCTAACGCGTTACCGGCTTTACCTGTAGCTGATCCGCATACGCTCTGATCACCTGGTAGAAGTTTCGACATCTGTCTTGGTTTTGTTGACCCGCTCTCTTAACAATCGACCGGGCTTGAAGTGTGGAACATACTTTCCCGGTACTGATACTGATTCCCCAGTCTTTGGATTCCGACCGATGCGAGGCGCCCTATATCTTAGTCCGATGCTCCCGAATCCCCGTATTTCAATACGATCTCCATCGACCAAGGAGTTGCTCATGTGCTCAAGTACGGCGTTGACAGAAGTTTCTATATCGCGCGCTGGCAAATGAAGCTGCCCCGCCATAAGTCGTTCAATAAAGTCAGATTTAGTCATCGACACAACCCAGTCAACCGCATCGTTTCGGTTCCTAGTCAATATTGATCAAAGTTCAGCTTTCCCTCTTAGACAACTCTTCTATCAGCTTATCCCCTAGCGAGATTGTAGTTGAAGGTCTGGCCGAGTACTCCTCTATTGCCTTCCCTTCTATCTCCATCTCCAGCGCTTTTACAGACAGTGTAATACGTCGACTCTTTCGTTCAATGCTGGTAATTCGTGCTTCGACTTCGGCACCCTGCTGCAATGCGTTACGCGCATCCCCAACAAAATCCCGCGACAATTCAGCTGCCCGAAGATAACCTTCAACGCCATCTTCCAAGTGTATTACCGCACCTTTTTCGTCGATGGTGCCAACGACGCCTTTCACTACCGACCCTTTGGGATTGGCCGAAACATAAGCACTAAACGGATCGTCTTCAGCCTGCTTAATGCCAAGGGATATGCGTTCCCGATCAGGGTCTACTGACAGAACAACTGCAGTTACCTCGTCGCCCTTTTTAAATTCCCTGGCGATGTCTTCACCAGACCGGTCCCACGACAGATCACTAAGGTGAATCAGGCCGTCTATGCCACCAGCTAGACCTATGAACACGCCAAAGTCAGTAATAGATCTGATCTGACCCGTTATGCGGTCATTTCTATTGTGAGTGGCCGCAAACTCTTCCCATGGATTGGACGTACACTGTTTAATTCCCAACGATATCCGCCGCCGTTCAGAGTCGATCTCGAGCACCATGACTTCAACTTCATCCCCCAAGTGACATACTTTGCTGGGATGAACGTTTTTGTTCGTCCAGTCCATTTCAGACACATGAACCAAGCCCTCGACACCTTCTTCCAATTCAACAAAAACACCGTAGTCCGTAAGATTTGTAATCTTCCCGAAAATTCGGGTATTTGCAGGATAACGCCGCGCTATATCCGACCAGGGATCTTCGCCGAGTTGCTTCAGTCCCAACGAAACCCGGTTCCTCTCCCGATCGAATTTCAGCACCCGGACATCCAATTCTTGCCCCACCTCCAAGACATCTGATGGGTGTTTGACCCGCTTCCAGGCAATATCGGTGATGTGCAAAAGTCCATCTAACCCGCCCAAATTAACAAACGCACCATAATCCGTCAGATTCTTCACCATGCCTTTGACTACCTGACCTTCTTCAAGGTTCTGGAGCAGTTCAGCACGTTCGACCTCCATCTCTTTTTCCACGACTGCCCGGCGCGAAACAACTACGTTGTTCCTGACCCGATCCAGTTTTATCACCTTAAACTCAAGTTGTTTGTTCTCTAGGAACAAGGTATCTGTCACTGGTCTGACATCCACCAGTGAACCAGGCAAGAAAGCCCTTACTTCGTCGATAGAGACCGTAAACCCGCCCTTGACTTTTCCAGTCAAAATCCCCGTTACGATTGATTGCTCGGCGAAAGCACTCTCCAAAACTTCCCACGATTTCGCTCTTCGTGCACGCTCTCGAGACAAGCGCGTATTTCCATAGCCATCCTCGACTGTTTCGATAGCGACTTCAACCCGATCACCGATGTTGACTTGGACTGCACCTTCAGAATCCCTAAACTGAGACACAGGGATTTCAGACTCCGACTTGAGGCCTGCATTAACAATGACGTAATCACCGTTGATATCGACAACTTCAGCCTCAATTACTGCACCAGGCTTCATTTCAGAGCTGTTTAAGCTCTCTTCCAATAGTTCTGCAAAGGTTTCTGACATAGTGTGTGAATTCCAGGCTTTCGCCCAATCTTTCCGACGAGTTAATGGTTAGTATTTAACTGGAGCCCCGGTCATTGCGAGGGTGCACCAGATCTGCGATTCGACCGTACGTTTCAATTCGAATAAACATTCATGATCTATTAGAGTGTTACTGATCTAACTACAAAACGTAGCCACTAAATTTCCGCGGCACAAGTGTTTTATCCATTACCACCCTGGACGAGTCTGGCTGTAAGTAGATCATCAACTTTTTTAACGACTTGATCAATTCCAATTTCGGTTGTATCGAGAACGACAGCATCGTTCGCGGGTACCAAAGGCGAAACTGCTCGCGTGCTGTCCTTCTGGTCGCGAGCTGAAACTTCATTTTCAACGCCGGCTAGGGTAGCACTAAAACCCTTTTCCAACAACTGTTTATAGCGCCTTTGTGCCCTGATTTTGAGTGTCGCTGTCAGAAACACTTTGAGTGTCGCATCTGGAAACACCACGGTCCCCATATCCCTGCCATCTGCGACCAAACCTGGGGCCTGTCGTTCAAACCGCTGTCTGGATATCAAACATTCTCGAACCATCTGCTGTGACGCGTAAGTGGAGGCCAGCAAGCCGGCATCGGGCCCTCGTACAACTGTTGTGACATCTTTCCCATTGACAAAGATACCGACCTCTCCGGTCTCTTCAACGACAAAATCAAAATCATTTTCCGCAAGAACCCGCTGGATGCCCGGCAGATCATCGGGCGACACTTCCAACTGATGGGCGCTGAAAGCGAACGCTCGATAAAGTGCGCCGCTATCGAGGATCCGCCAGTTTCGAAGAATAGCAATCCGGCTGGCAACTGTCCCTTTACCACTTCCCCCTGGCCCATCCAGAGCCAAGACTGGTACCTCAACCACGATCAGGCCCGCTTTGTTCTTGTATAAGCATCCCTATCGATGACGCCAGTTCGACGAATCCTGGAAATGACGTTCCTACATTTTCAGTGTCTTTGACACAGATCGAACCGGATACAACCAACCCAGCAATCGCGAATGCCATTGCGATACGATGATCCGACCGGCTATCTACTTCGCCCGGCAATATCTGCCCTCCTGTTACTGAGTAACCATCGGCTTTCTCTTCTGCCGAGACCCCCAGTTCGCTTAATCCAGTAACTATCGATCGAATCCGATCACTTTCTTTAACCCTGAGTTCTTCTGCTCCATGCAGTGTTGTTTTTCCATGGGCACAAGCAGCAGCAATCGATAAGATAGGAAACTCGTCAATCGCCCGGGCTACCTGATGCGTTCCAATCCCAACACCTCTTAGCGGTGTGGAACGAACCATCAGGTCCGCTGTAGGTTCACCACATACCGTCTTTCTGTTGAGACAATCGATACTGGCCCCCATTTGTTGAAGAATTTCAATCACGCCTGTTCGCGTCGGGTTAACACCTACATTCCTTAGAATAATCTCAGATCCAGTTGCGATTGCCGCACCGACTATAAAAAATGCAGCAGATGACAAATCCCCTGGTACCACCAGCTTCGTTCCTGCCAACTCCTTTCCACCAATCACTCTAAGCCAGTCACCCTGTTGGGAAATAGTATGCCCAAAACCTGTTAACATCCGCTCCGTATGGTCTCGTGTTTGTTCCGGTTCTTTTATCTGGCTGGTTCCATCAGCACATAGAGCCGCCAGAAGGAACGCCGACTTTACCTGCGCGCTGGCGACTGGCATTACATAATTAACACCCTCGAGTTGTTCAACCGGTTGTATTTGAATCGGCGGATAGCCATTGCTCTGGGTAGTAATATCGGCACCCAGGGCACGCAGCGGTTCAACAACTCGAGCCATGGGTCGCTGACTGAGAGAGTCATCTCCAATCAACGTCACTGGGAAAGATTGTCCAGCCAAAACACCCGCCATCAGACGCATCGCGGTACCAGAGTTCCCCATATTCAACGGCTGCCCCGGATCCCTCAGTCCGTATAGGCCGACGCCGTCGATGACCATTCCACCCCCTTCCCGCTGATCGATCTTGACTCCCATGTGACGAAACGCGTTGACAGTCGCAGAAACATCCTCGCTTTCTAACAGTCCCTTAATCGTCGTGCGTCCTTGAGCAATCGCACCGAGGATTACTGCTCGGTGACTGATCGATTTATCACCCGGCACAAAGAATGACCCTCTCAATACACCTTGACCGTTGATGATGAACGACTTCATGTTCAGCACTCAGGAAGCGGCTACGAGCGCCTATCCTTGATCTGTCTGCGTACCTCATTTGAGTGCTTAAACATTTGCTCTAGCCCATGTGAGTCACAGTCGTTTATCAACTCGGCCAAATTGGCTATAGCAGTCGAAAATTCTGTCAGCCGCTGCAATACCGCTTGTTGATTGCTTAAAAATATGTCCCGCCACATCACAGGGTCGCCCGATGCGATTCGAGTAATATCGTAGAATCCACCTGCAGATAGATCGAAACTATCTTCCGGATTTGTTTGCCTGGACAACAGGTCTACTAAAATAAATGCCAAAGCGTGTGGAAGATGGCTGGTCAACGCCAACAGCTCATCGTGGACGGAAGGCTCCATAAAAACAACCTCAGCGCCGATTGTCTCCCACATATCTTTTACCGTCGATATAGCCTCTGTACCCGTGTTAGCTATCGGTGTAAGTATGGTTCGATGGCCCTTAAACAGGGTCGCT
The DNA here is from genome assembly GCA_022450155.1 of Gammaproteobacteria bacterium. Classification (NCBI taxonomy): domain Bacteria; kingdom Pseudomonadati; phylum Pseudomonadota; class Gammaproteobacteria; species Gammaproteobacteria bacterium. The sequence goes on from JAKUQR010000005.1 coordinate 33,092, forward strand.
GAGGCTGCATCTACTCCGCTTTGTTCTTTGCCCGCAATCGGATGGCCGGGTACAAAATTAACGATCTTGTCGCCAAGCCCACTCACTGCCGCATCAACAATAGGCCCTTTTACGCTACCGGCGTCGGTAACAATCGCATTGTCTCCCAGACACGACTTGAGTTTTTGGAAAGTCGATGAAATCGCATTTACGGGTGAAGCAATAACGACCACTTCTGCCTGTTCAACTGCCGTACCTAAATCCAGTGACCAACTGTCTACGACCCCGAGCGCCTGTGCTCGTTGAAGGGAGCTCTCTGTACGGCCGAACCCCGTAATATGTCCCACGGCATTTTCAAAACGGAGCGCCTTGGCTAAAGATCCGCCGATCAAGCCGACACCGATAATGGTAAGATGATGGATCAACTACATGCTCAATCAGGACAGTAAATACACTGGTCGTGCGGGTCTACGACGTCAGCGCGACCGATATCGCACTGATCATCGTTTCATTTTCGTCTGGCAGTCCGACCGTTACTCTCAGATGGTTCGGTAGGCCATAGTTTGCAACGGGGCGCACGATCACACCTTGCTTTAACATCGTTTCATAGACCGAAATAGCCGGACGCGCTACGTTGACACAAATAAAGTTGCCTGCGGAGGGAATATACTCAAGGCCAAGCTCGGAAAAGCCGGCATAGATCCTGGCTCTACCTTGTGTATTGAGACGTCGACTCTCAGCAAGAAACACAGCATCATCCAGCGCAAGTCGCGCCGCCGCAAGACCAAAACTGTTGACGTTGAACGGTTGTCGCACCCGATTTAGCAGGTCGGCTATGGCAGTCGATGATACGCTATAACCAACCCGCATTCCGGCCAGTCCATAAATCTTAGAAAATGTCCTGGTCGAAACCAGAAACGGGTACTCTTCCAAAAAGTCTATTGCATTAGGGAACTCAGGACCCTCGCAATATTCATAATAGGCCTCGTCAACCACTACTATGGTTGTTTCCGGGACACGATCGAGAAAAGAAAGCAGGGCTTCAGATTCGACCCAGGTGCCCGTTGGATTATTGGGATTTGCGATAAAGACCACTCGCGTATTTCGATCAACTAGAGATAGCATTGCCTCCAGATCATGGCCCCACGATCTCGCTGGGGCAATTTTTAAATCAGCCCCAACCGCGGATGCAGCCAGGCTGTAAACAGCAAACGAATGTTCAGACACAACAACTCCCTGGCCTGGACCGACGAACGCGCGCACCAGGAGTTCGAGGACATCGTTGGATCCATTACCGAGTGTCAGTTGGTCTGTAGATACCCCGAGTAACTCGGAAAGCCTGGTTTTAAGTACCCAACCAGAACCATCAGGGTACCGGCTGGTATCTGACTCTTGTTGTGCCAGTGCCTTCGCAATGACGTCACTCGAAGTTCTTGGATTTTCGTTGGATGCGAGTTTGACTATGTTGGACAAACCAAGCTCACGTTCTAGTTCTTTAACCGACTTGCCGGGCTGGTAGGGTTGGAGTGCCCGTACCCCGTCGACGGACAGATCCTCGGCATTGAACACCATCCTGTTCAGACGCTCCTCGGATAGGAACCCAAGATCTTAAACATCGCCGCATTCCTTTTTATCTGTGACAATGCGCTATCGACGTTGGCATCCTGTACATGACCCTCTAGATCGATGAAAAACATGTATTCCCACAGTCCTGTTCTGGAGGGTCGGGATTCTACGCGGGTCATATTGATATTGTGCTCTGAAAGTGGAGCGAGCAGCGTGTGAAGTGCGCCTGGCCTTTCCTGAGCGCTCATCACCAAACTGGTTTTGTCTTGTCCTGAAGCTTGGACTGTATGACGACCGAGCACAAGGAACCTGGTTGTGTTCCCTGGTTGGTCTTCGATATCCGCGTGTAATACCTGCAACCCATAAGCCTCTGCGGCCTCCTCAGAGGCTATCGCTACGCTGGTCGGATCGTCGAGGATCTGACGAACCGCATCTGAATTGCTCGCACAAGCGACCCGCTCTATCGACGGGAGATTAACGTCTAGCCATTGGCGACACTGCGCCAGGGCCTGCTGATGGGCCAGCACCCTGATTGGAGAAGCACTCTCAGCAGAACCGATGAGGCAGTGCTTTATTCTTAGATCAATCTCGCCACAGATCTTAAGAGAGGTCGTCAACAGCCTGTCCAGCGTCAGATGTATACCGCCTTCTGCTGAGTTCTCAACGGGGACGACGCCAATGTCACAGTGCTCGGCTTCGACCAGGCGAAATACCTCTTCAATGCTCGATGTCAGCTCCAGATTGATTTCAGCGCCGAATTGCTTCCGGGTTGCGAGTTCCGAAAATGTGCCATCCGGACCAAGTGTCGCGATCGAAGGCTTTGCCTCAATAGCGCGACAGGCTGAAATAATCTCCCGAAACAGGCGTTCGACCACTACCGACTCCAACGGCCCGCTATTAGCCTGCTGAAGGCGTTGAAGAATCTGCGCTTCCCGCTCTGGTCGATAAACGATATCGGCTTTCTGACCAGGCTTTTTGTTGCCTACCTTCATGGCTTTGCGAGCGCGTTCATTAATCAGCGCCAGTAAACTGTCATCGATCTGATCAATCTTGCCACGCAGGTCTACGATTTCTTTGTCGTCAGTCATAGATCAATGAGTATCAGGTTGAAAGCTGGTTTATCCAGATTGTTCATTTACATCCGATACTGCCTGCGAAAACTGAAATGCTCTCTGCTCCTCAGCTAGATTTCCGCGTCTGGCTCATCATCTGTTGAGTCCACGACTAAACTTAAGCTAATCAGATCTTCACCGTCGGCCAGCGTAATCAGTCGAACCCCTTGGGTATTGCGTCCCAGCTCTGAAATGCCTTCAACGCTGGTACGGACCAGTCGCCCACCATCAGTCAATAACATCAGCTCATCTGCTGGACAGGTCAAAACAGCGCCGATCAACGATCCGTTCCTGCTACCGTTCTGAATAGCTATCACACCTTGCCCGCCTCTGCGTTTACGCGGAAATGAAGTTACGGCAGTACGCTTCCCATACCCGCGGGCTGTTGCCGTTAGCACACATTTGTCGAGCTCATTTTGGCCAACAACCAGCATTGAGATCAAGCGTTGACCGGGTTTTAGGGATATCCCTTTTACCCCCCGAGCCGACCGCCCCATTACCCTGACATCACTCTCCGCGAAGCGCATTGACTTCCCCGAGCAGCTGAACAAAAGCAAATCGGAGTTTCCTTGAGTCATACCGGCGCTCACTAACTCATCACCCTCGGACAATGTGAGCACTCGCAAACCCGACGGCCTGGGTCTTGAAAAGGCGTCGAGGTCACATTTCTTTACAATACCATCCGCTGTCGCCATAAATACAAATAGCCCTTGCTGATTGTTGTCCAGAGGCAAAAAAGCCGTTATGCGTTCTTGCGTGCCCAGAGGTAGAAGATTGACAAGAGGGCGCCCTCGTGCCTGCCGCCCTGCCTGAGGCAGTTGATAGACACGCAACCAGTAGACTTTCCCATAGTTTGAAAAACAAAGAATCGTATCGTGCGAATTTGCAACGAACATCGACTTTACAAAGTCATCCTGTTTGGTGCGTGTCGCAACCTTACCTTTGCCGCCTCTACGTTGGGCCTGATAATCGGACAACGGTTGCGCCTTTGCATACCCCTCCCCAGATAGTGTCACTACCATCTCTTCGCGGGCGATAAGGTCTTCGTCATTCAGATCGAGATGAGTCGCCAAGATTTCAGTACGCCGACTGTCGCCATAGCTGTCTTGAATTTCCTTTAACTCGCTTTCAACAACAGCCACCAAACGATCGGGATGTTCAAGAATATCCAGCAGTTCTCGAATTACTAATAAATTTTTCTCGTATTCGGTTTTTATCTTTTCTTTTTCGAGCCCTGTTAAACGATGCAGTCTGAGGTCTAGAATTGATTGCGCCTGCGCCTCGGTCAAGCGGTAACCGTCTTTCCTCAATCCTTTTTCAGGATCCATATCATCTGGACTAGAGATCGTCGAATCACCCAGACTGGTCAGTTCGCTCACAAGCGTAGCATTCCACAACGTAGAAATGAGTTGGTTCCGCGCAACTGTTGGGTCGGATGCGGCTTTTACTATTTCTATGACCTGATCAATATTCGCCAAAGCTACCGCCAATCCCTCAAGAACGTGGGTTCTTGCTCTTGTTTTCCTTAGGTCGAATATGGTTCGGCGGGTAATGACCTCGCGACGATGTCGCAAAAAACTGTTTAACAGTTCCTTTAAACTGAATAGTTTTGGTTGGTTGTTACTCAGCCCGACAAGATTAATGCCGAAAACCGTCTGCAATTGTGTGTGCTGATACAGGTTATTCAAAACAATTGCCGGCACCTCGCCGCGCTTGAGTTCTATAACCATTCGCATTCCAGATTTGTCGGACTCGTCCCTAAGTCCGCTGATGCCACTGAGCTTGCCTTCCTTCACCAGTTCGGCGATCTTTTCAAGCAGCCTCGCCTTGTTGACCTGATAGGGTAACTCTGTCACCACAAGACTTGAACGTTGACCGTCTTTCTGGTCCTCAACACCGACTCTGGCGCGTATATGAATCCTGCCTCTTCCGGACTCATAAGCCTGTCTAATGCCACCACGCCCGTTGATAATGGCTGCTGTGGGAAAATCCGGCCCCGGTAATATCTCCATTAGTTGGTCGACCGAGGCGTCAGGTTCGCGAATAAGCAACAGGCACGCTTCTATGGTTTCTGTAAGGTTATGCGGTGGTATGTTAGTCGCCATGCCGACCGCAATCCCAGAAGAACCGTTTACCAGGAGATTGGGGAGACGTGCCGGAAGTAGCACGGGTTGTGTCTCGGTTTCATCATAGTTTGGATGGAAGTCGACGGTTTCTTTGTCGATATCATCAAGTAACTCGTGTGCAAGTCGGGACAGGCGTATCTCTGTGTAGCGCATCGCGGCAGGAGAGTCACCATCTACTGAACCAAAATTTCCCTGACCATCTACAAGGGGATAGCGCAGTGAGAATGGCTGAGCCATACGAACAATCGTGTCGTAAACCGCAGTATCGCCGTGCGGATGATACTTACCAATAACATCACCTACGATGCGTGCTGACTTTTTGTAACCTTTGTTCCAGTCGTTACCCAGTTCTGACATCGCATACAAAACTCGCCGGTGAACGGGCTTGAGGCCATCGCGAACATCCGGTAGGGCACGGCCTACGATGACACTCATTGCGTAGTCTAAATACGACTGACGCATCTCCTGTTCGAGATTCGTAGTTATAGTTTCTTTGGCAATATCATTCATCTGTACTATTGGGTTTGAGCTTCAAGCGACAGCATCATGAATACCGGCCTAAAGGCCGAAAACGATTGAATTTACGAAAGAATTCGGGCCCTAATCGAACCCGAAATCAAAGGCTGATTTTATCACAAAACACGGCTTTACCGTGCCTTAAACAGGGCACTTAACCCAATAAACAAATTTCAGTCTACGGGCTTTTAGCTGCGGCCAAAACCACAGTCAGCGCCTGAAATGTCATCAAAAAAGCACCCCAATTGCCGCCTCGCACAAGGTGGTGAGACCGCCGATCCATGGCATCAGCACAACAACTGCAAGGCCATTTATCGTCAGCAGAATTCGAGCATCTGGCTTCGGACTGAACTGCAACCTCAATTGCTCCGTTCTGGGTTCGTCAAAATACATCACTTTGACGATCCGAAGATAATAAAACGCGCCTACCACTGAAAAAACAACAGCAATAACTGCGGCCCAGGTCAACTCAGCATTGACTACCGCCTGTAATACAGACAGTTTGGCATAAAACCCGACGGTAGGCGGTATCCCCGCAAGGGAGAGCATCAGCAGTAGCATAATGAACGCAGCCCACGGATGGGATCGACTCAGCCCCGAATAGTCTTCGATCAGATCAGCTTCCACCTCCTCGCTCGACAATACCAGTATCACGCCAAATGCGCCCAAGGTAACCACTGCGTAGATCAATATATAGGCCATAGCAGACGCATAGCCGGAGCCCTCGCCTGTCAGGATACCCAGTAGAAAGAAGCCCACATGGGCAATTGCCGAATAGGCCAGCATGCGTTTGATATTCGTTTGCGCAATTGCAATGACATTGCCTAGAGCTAAAGACAAAATGGAGACTACGAGCAGCATCCCCTGCCATTCTGTGGCGAGCGATTCAAGTCCGTCTGCCAGAAGTCTGAGTATCATCGCAAAGCCCGCAAGTTTTGGTGCTGTAGCCAGATAAACCGTTGTCGAGGTTGGGGAGCCCTCGTAAACATCGGGTACCCACATATGAAAAGGCACTGCACCTATCTTGAACAAAAGACCAACCAGAACCAGTATCAGTGCCATGGTTCTCGGCAACGTACTTCCGGCGTAATGCCCCATCGATTCCGACAGTTCGTTTAGGTACAGCGTCCCGGTGAGCCCATACAGCAGCGACATGCCATACAGCAGTATCCCGGATGCCAGTGCGCCCAGTACAAAGTATTTCATGGCCGCTTCCGAAGCAGTCGTTGAGGTAGTCCGCAATGCCACCATCGCATACAGGCACAGCGCGAGCAATTCCAGGCCTACGTAGAGAGACAGCAGATGATTTGAAGCCGTCATCACCATCATTCCAACAACTCCAAATAGCGCCAGCGTAAAAAACTCCCCTTGCCACAGTCCTCTGGCAGTTGCATAACTGCGGCTGTAGACCAACGCACACCCCGTCAGAATGCAGATGCCTGCTTTCAAAATAGCTGACACACCGTCCATTAACACCAGGCCGTTGAGTCCATAGACCGGAGCTGACTCAGAATAAACCAGACTCAGGGTGGCTCCTACCGCTAGCGTGACCAACGACAAGCCATATCCAAACTTCTGCTTTTGGGTTGCGGGTAAATACAGATCCAAGACGAGAATAAAGCAAGCCATGAGCGATACGACGATCTCAGGCAAAACTATTAGAAATTCTTGCTTAGTCATGGTCAGTCGAGTTTTGAGATCGCAGCATGTTGCAATAGGTTTTCGACGGTCGAATGCATCACCTCAAGAAGTGGCATTGGATAAACACCCAGCCCAAGCACACATACCGCCAATACGCCTAACACAGCTTTCTCTCGCCGATTGACATCAACCAGTGCTTTTACTTTGTCGCTGGTCATCTCACCATAGACAACTCTTTTGATCATCCACAGCGTATAGGCCGCACCTAGAACAAGCGTAAGACCTGCCACAGCTGCGTACCAGCCGTTAACCCTGAAACTACCTAGGATAACCAGAAATTCACCCACGAATCCCGACGTACCCGGCAATCCGACATTCGCCATCGCAAAAAACACCAGAAAAAACGCAAACACGGGCATGGTATTGACCACACCACCGTAGCTGTCGATTTCCCTGGAATGCATCTGATCATAGAGAACACCGACACACAGAAACAGAGCAGCCGAAACAAAGCCGTGAGAGATCATCTGTACGATGGCACCCTCCATACCTTGCGTATCGAATATAAAGAGCCCCAGCGTCACAAACCCCATATGAGAAATCGACGAATACGCAATCAATTTCTTCATATCCCGTTGCACCAGAGCCACCAGCGCGATGTAGACCACTGCAATCAATGACAGCCCTATAACCCATATAGCAAGCTCTGAAGAAGCATCCGGCGTAATTGGAATACTGAACCGGAGAAACCCGTAAGCACCCATTTTCAGGGTAATGGCTGCCAGTATTACAGACCCGCCAGTGGGCGCCTCCACGTGAGCATCGGGCAACCAGGTATGTACCGGAAACATTGGCACCTTTACGGCAAAAGCCGCGAAGAATGCCAAAAAGATCAGCACCTGGGTTCCATAGGTCAGCGGTGCTGAATGAAACGACTCTATGCTAAAGGTGTGGCCTGATGAGAAATACAAATAGACAATTGCCACGAGCATCAATAGAGATCCTAGTAACGTGTACAGAAAAAACTTTATTGCCGCATATACCCGATTGGAGCCACCCCAGATCCCAATAATCAGGAACATCGGTATCAGCATAGCCTCCCAGAAGAGATAGAAAAGAATAGCATCCATCGAACTAAACACTCCTATCATCAGCCCTTCCATAATCATGAAGGACGCCATGTATTGAGCCACTCTTTTGGTAATCACCTCCCAGCCAGCTATGACAACAATGACCGTCAGAAAGGCAGTCAAAACAATCAGCGGCACAGAAATACCATCAACACCAAGAAAGTATTGAATGTGAAATGCGTCAATCCATTCGTAGCGTTCGACAAACTGCATACTCGATGTGGTGACGTCGAAATCAAGATATATCGATAAAGACAACAAAAATGTACCCACGGAAAACCCAAGCGCCATCTTTCTAGCTAACTGAGCATTGCGATCTCCGCCGGTCGACAAAATGAGTATCCCGCCCACAACAGGCAGCCAGATCAAAACACTGAGAATATTGGGAGTCACGCTGTCCATTGATCTTCTGCTGATCTCACGACCATAGGTTCCAGGATAAAAATACGACCACACCGATGATCATGACGAATGCATAGTGATAAACGTAACCGGTCTGCAGTCGCTTCAAGATGCGTGAAAACCACCCGATCATGTTTGCAGTGCCGTTTACGGCTAACCCGTCTATCAGCGCGACATCCGCCCGTTGCCACAGCCACTCTCCCAGGCGGATGCCGCCGGATGCGAATAGCCACTGATAAAATTCATCAAAACCGTACTTCTTCTCCAGTATTTTGTAGACAAACTTCAGTCTTTGGGCAAATTTGTCCGGTAGCGACGGTGCTTTTACATAGAAAACCCACGCCAGAACAATACCCGCCAGAGCCAACCAGAATGGAGCCGTAAAGACTCCATGCGCAATCAATCCCATAGCAGTGAGAGGATCACTGGAATTTGTTGACCGAGTAGGGGCTACAGCGTCTCCCAAAAAGCGCCCGTCCAACACACCTTCAACTAAAAAACCGCCAAACACAAGAGAAGGAATTGCCAACAGGATCAGCGGCACTGTAACCACCCACGGACTTTCTTTCAGCTGTGAGCGTGCCTGGATACCCATACGTGGCTCCCCATGAAACACCATAAATATCAGCCGAAATGAATAGAACGCTGTCACAACAACACCCCCAAGGACCGCAGCATAGGCCAACCCAGCACCGGGTATGTTGGAGTGATGCACCGCTTCGATGATCGCGTCCTTTGAGAAAAAACCGGCAAACGGCGGTATCCCCGCCAGCGCAAGACTACCTATGACTGACGTGATGTAGGTAATGGGCATGTAGCGGCGAAGCCCGCCCATCCGCCGCATATCCTGCTCATGGTGCAACGCAATGATGACAGACCCTGCGGCCAGGAAAAGAAGCGCCTTAAAAAAAGCATGGGTCGCGAGGTGAAAGATTGCGACCGAGTAGGCTGATGCCCCCAGTGCAACCGTCATGTAACCCAGTTGCGACAGCGTTGAATAGGCGACTACGCGTTTAATATCGTTCTGAACGAGTCCAACCAGGGCCATCAAAAAGGCGGTCAATGCACCGATAATCAGGATCACAGATAACGCTGTTGTCGAAAGTTCGAACAACGGAGACATTCGTGCAACCAGAAAAATTCCGGCGGTCACCATCGTGGCCGCGTGAATCAGAGCCGAAATCGGTGTTGGACCCTCCATAGAATCAGGTAGCCAGACGTGCAGTGGCACCTGTGCGGATTTGCCCATTGCCCCAACAAAAAGCAAGAGACAGATCAGTGTTATCCAGTGCCATTCATAACCGAACGCGCCGATTACCACTGCATTCTGTTTGCCGGACGCCGCAGAAAATACCGCGCTATAGTCCAGGGTACCGAACAAGTACATTACTGCAGCGATACCCAGGATAAATCCTAGATCACCCACCCGGTTGACCAGGAACGCTTTGAGGTTTGCTGCAACAGCGGATTCGCGTTTGAACCAAAATCCAATAAGCAGGTAAGACACCAAGCCCACCGCTTCCCAGCCAAAAAAGAGTTGTAGAAAATTGTTCGCCATAACCAGCATGAGCATGGCAAAAGTAAACAATGCGATATAACAGAAAAACCTGGTGTATCCCGGGTCATCCCGCATGTAGCCTATCGTATAGATATGAACCATCAGCGAGACGAAGGTAACGACTGCCATCATGACGGCTGACAGATGGTCAATCAGGAATCCGATTTCAAAAGATACGCCCCCGCTTGTTCCCCAGATGTAAACAGGACCGTCAAATGAGTGTCCATCCAGCACATCGAACAGCACGACAGCTGAGAGCACAAACGAAAGAGCAACACCAGTTATCGTGATACGGTGTGTTGCGCTGTTACCAATTATATTTCCCCAAAACCCGGCAATAACGGCAGCGGCGAGACAGGCCAACGGGACCAGCAAATAGATTAACTTCATTAATTAGCTGTCATCCGCGTAACTGATCCAGATCTTGAACATTTATAGACCGGCGGTTACGAAATAAAACAATCAGTATCGCCAGCCCGATTGCCGATTCCGCCGCAGCCACCGTCAAAATGAAGAAAACGAAAACCTGACCGGCCAGATCATCCAAATAATGAGAAAATGCGATGAAATTCGTATTGACTGCCAATAAAAGCAACTCTATGGCCATAAGAATGATCACCAAATTTTTCCGATTCAGAAATATCCCAACGACACTAAGGGCAAAAAGAATAGCCCCAAGAACGAGGTAATGTGATAGCGAAATCATTTGTTCATCTCCGACCGTTTTTCTGTCGGCATACTGACAATTCGAAGTCGTTCTGACTTGCTGACTTTGACCTGCTTGGAGGGAGACTGGTAGCGTGTACCTTGGCGTCGGCGCAGCGTCAGCGCTATCGCAGATACGATTGCTACGAGAAGAATGAGACCAGCAACTTCAAAGACAAAAACATAATCGGTGTATAAAACCAGACCTAATTCTCGTGTGTTGCTGTAATCGGGCCCATGCCCAGCTGGTCGTGGTAACGATTGGGAGCTGAATCGATCTGACATCATCACCAAAACAAACTCGACAACCATGACGCCGGCAACCACGGCACCGACGGGTAAATATCGTGTGAAACCTTCCCGCATACTTGCGATATCGATGTCCAGCATCATGACTACAAACAGGAACAAAACCATAACCGCACCGACGTAAACGAGTACTAAAGCAATGGACAAAAACTCAGCTTCCAGAGTCATCCAGATACAGGCCGCGCTGAAAAACGACAAAACGAGAAACAATGCGGCTTTTACTGGGTTTCTAATTGTTACCACCATTGCCGCAGAGACGACCAGCACGGTTGCGAATAAATAGAACAGTATGGAAAGCAACGTCATAGGGCGAGTCAGTCTTACACGGTCTATCTATATGCTGAATCTTGCTGACGAGCCGATGCAATCTGCGCTTCGCACCGATCACCGAGATTCAAGAGATCAGTTTTTGAGACCACGCCGGACTCACCCGACTCGAAGTGATACTCATCGATATTCGTAAGAACTATCGAATCAACGGGACAAGACTCCTCACAAAATCCACAGTAAATACATTTAAAAAGGTCGATGTCGAATCGAGTTGTCCTGCGTGTTCCGTCCTCTCTTTCTTCCGATTCGATGGTGATAGCAAGCGCCGGACATACTGCTTCACAGAGTTTGCAACCGATACAGCGCTCTTCGCCGTTTGGATAGCGTCGAAGTGCAAGCAATCCTCGGAAGCGTGGTGATTTTGGTGTTTTTTCTTCTGGATACTGGATCGTGAACTTCTTTTTGAAGAAATAACGACCCGTGAGACCGAGGCCTCGTACAAGCTCGGACAGCGCCCAAGTATTTATTAAACGCTTTATTAAAGACATTTTTTCTAACTATGTAAAAATGACGCCGAAGGGAGTAAAAAACTTGACCGCACCGATAACCGCTATCCAGATAAGGGTCACCGGAATAAACACCTTCCAGCCAAGACGCATGATCTGGTCATACCGATATCTTGGAAATGTCGCCCTAAACCACAAGAACAAGAACGCCACTATCGACAGTTTGGCTAAAAACCAGAACAAGCCCGGCAGCCAGGTAAACGGAGGGAATTCAAACGGGGGGTTCCACCCTCCCAGAAATAAAACTACCGTTAATGCTGAGATCATCAGCATGTTTGCGTATTCAGCGAGGAAAAAAGCTGCGAATCCCATTCCTGAGTACTCCACATGAAACCCCGCAACAATCTCGGATTCGCCTTCCGCGACGTCAAACGGCGCCCGGTTGGTCTCTGCCACTCCTGAAATGAAAAACACCAGGAAGAGTGGCAATAGAGGCAGGAAGAACCACTGATGCAGACCACCCGATTGTGCCTGAACGATTGTATTGAGATTCAAACTGCCCGCCACCATGAGTACTCCAACCAATGCGAAACCCATTGCAATTTCGTAAGCAACAATCTGTGCTGCCGAGCGCATTGCACCTAAAAACGCATACTTTGAATTCGAGGCCCAACCAGCAATGATGACGCCATAAACACCCATCGACGTCAGCGCCAACACATAAAGCAATCCGGCATCGATATCAGCCAGTACCAGAGTTTTGGAATACGGTATCACCGCCCACACGGCGAAAGCGGGAGTCACAGCAAGCACCGGGGCAATAAGAAAGAGGTACCGATCGGACTTACTGGGAATGATCATTTCCTTAAACATCAGCTTTATAATATCTGCTATCGGCTGCAGCAAACCTTTAGGGCCCACCCGATTCGGGCCGACCCTGACGTGCATATAAGCAATCACTTTCCTTTCTGCCAGTGTGTAGTACGCGACCGCAATGATGAGAGGTCCAACGATAAAACCGATCTTAAAGCCGAGTTGTAAGATCAACGGCAAAGAGGCCCAAGTTGTCGCAATCCAGCTCATCTGTTACTCCACAGCTTGAACCACAACCACAGGAAAAGAACCGAGAACCGACGTTTCAGAAAGCCCCGTTGGCACGTATACAGCGCCACGAGGCACGCGATCATCGGGTTGGACCGGAAGCATAACTTCGCCTGTCTCTGAGCGTACCGCTAAACGATCCCCTTGTTTAAGTCCCAGTTGGTCCAGTTCTTCCCTACAAGCGAGCAATGCCACAGGTTCTGCATCCTTGGTCGATTGCAGCGCTGTGGCACGACGTACTGTGGGATCTACGCTATACACTGGCACATCGACAATTCGATCCAGTTGTTTGCCTTTCTTTAGTTCAGCGGATTGAGTAGAAACATGATTAATTGCTTGTAGATCAGATTTGTAGCGAACGCTTATTGGCTCTGATAAATCATAGACCTCTTCAAGCTCAGCAATGACGTCATCCGAACTAACGTAGTCAAAACCGTCCAATTTTAAGAAATTTCCAAGCACCCGTAGGATTTTCCACCCCGGTCTCGACTGACCCATCGGCTTTACAGCGGCACTGGCGAACTGGGCGACGCCTTCGCAATTGATATAACCACCATCGATTTCCGTAAAAGCCGCAAGAGGCAACACAACATCCGCTTGCATAGGGACCGCAGAACGAAAAGTCGAAAAGCTCACAACGAACTCTGCTTCGCACAATGCGGTTTCCAACGCCACTGGGTCAGCATAATCGTTGCGAACCTCCACACCATACAAAACATAAGCCTTAAGACGCTTATCGATCATTGTTTTGCTATTTAACCCCCCCGAATCAATCGAACGTCCTCCAGGAAGACGATGCGGCACACACCCAGCGACCCACCCCGCAGCGCCATTAGCGTCTGGCAGCAAGGCAATCCGAATACCACAGTTCTCTCCCAGCCAAGATGCAATCTGCCGAAGCGCACTAGCATCCGGATGGTTCATTCCGATCTGACCTAAGAGAATAAGAGCACCTGCATCGACTGCAATTAGGACGTTGGCGATAGCTCTAACATCTATTACAGATTCATGTCGTCTGGCGAGCTCAACAAGATTTACAGGCAACAGGTCCGCCTTCCCTGCAGCGAGCGCGACATTTTGGGCGATCCTCGCAAAAATGCCAGCCATCATCGAAGGCTTTATAATTACTTCTTGCGTCGTCACAAAATTATGATTGAACGACATTGGGTTAAGAACAGCTATCTCACCACCCTCTTGAACTAAACGACGGAGCCTCAGTGATATCAACGGCAATTCTTTTCGGATATTCGAACCCACGATTAAAACGCTGCCGAGTTTCTGCAGCTTTGATATAGAAGTGTCGATACCTGGATAAATCGGTGCTGCCAAATCATCTCGAAAATCTTGTTGTCGCAATCTGTGATCAACGTTAGATGACCCTAGCGCACGCAATAATTTCTGTAGAAGAAAGAATTCTTCTAACGACGCAGTTGGAGACGCAATTGCCCCGATTTGCTCACCGGACCAAGTCTGTTTGATGCGCAACAAACTCGACGAAACAAGTTCTAACGCCTCAGTCCACTCGACTTCCTGGTAACTGTCGCCCCGTCGAACGAGCGGCATCGTTAACCGATCGTTAGAATTAACACTCTCATAACTGTATCGATCTCGATCCGAAAGCCAACATTCATTAACCGCCTCGTTGTCTCGCGGCAATACTCGCTTGACCACACCCCCAATTTCCTGAATTTCAAGATTTGAACCCAAACAGTCGTGGGGGCTAATGCCTTTGTGTCCGTTCAATTCCCAGGTTCGCGCCGTAAACCGATACGGTTTGGAGGTCAGTGCCCCCACCGGACACAAATCAATCACATTTCCGGAGACCTCACTATCCATCGATGTACCAAGGAAGGTCGTGATCTTCATATCTTCACCACGCCCGATCGCACCCAGTTCCATGACTCCAGCCACCTCTTGTCCAAACCTTACACAGCGAGTGCAGTGAATACAGCGTGTCATTTCAGTCGCTATCAGAGGCCCAAGATCCACATTGTCGACAGATCTTTTAACCTCATCGAATACTGAACTACTCCCGCCAAATCCCATCGCCTGATCTTGAAGAGGACACTCCCCTCCTTGATCACAAATCGGGCAATCCAAAGGGTGATTGATCAGTAGAAACTCCATCGTGTCCTTTTGTGCCTGTTTCGCGATCTCCGACGTGGTCTGTACAACCATACCGTCGGTTACTGGAGTGGCACAGGCAGGGAGAGGCTTCGGTGCTTTTTCAACCTCAACGAGGCACATGCGGCAATTTGCGGCAACAGAGAGCTTTTCGTGATAACAGAATCGCGGAATATAGATCCCGGCATTGTCAGCCACTTCAATAATGGTCGAGCCCTGCTCTGCTTCGAACTGCTGCCCGTTGATCTCAACTTTGAGCATGATGTTCAGGACCTATTGTCAAGCTGCAACTCGAGACGAGATTTTTGCCTCGAACTCTTCACGAAAATGTTTGAGAAAACTTTGGACAGGCCAGGCAGCCGCATCTCCCAAAGCACAAATAGTTCGGCCCTCAATCTTGTCAGCAACATTGACCAACTTATCCAAATCTTCGGGTTTACCGGCACCGATTCGTATACGATGAATCAATCGATGTAACCAGCCTGTCCCTTCTCGACACGGCGTACACTGTCCACAGGATTCTCGAAAGTAAAAAAGCGCAATACGCTCCAATACCTCGACCATACAGGTTGTGTTATCCATCACAATCACCCCGCCGGAACCGATCATCGATCCTGCCTGCTGAAGCTGATCGTAGCCCATCTCACAGGACACGATAGCCTCTGCAGGCATTACTGGCATGGAGGATCCTCCGGGGATAACAGCCTTTAAAGAACGCCCTTCGAGCAACCCACCGGCGAGACTCAGTAATTCGCTAAACGGGGTCCCTAATGTGACTTCGTAATTGCCTGGACGCTGTACATGACCGGACACTGAAAATATCTTGCTGCCGCCACTACCCTCTTGGCCCAAATTATTGAACCAGGCCGGGCCTTTGCGAATAATGGGCGGTAGCGAGGCCAGTGTTTCTGTATTGTTGACCGTGGTCGGCTTACCGAATGCACCCACTTGCGCGGGAAACGGCGGCTTAAACCGCGGCATTCCCTTTTTGCCTTCTAATGATTCAAGTAATCCTGTTTCTTCCCCGCAGATGTAAGCCCCTGCGCCTCGCTGGCTATAGAGATCGAATACCACCCCTGACCCCCGGATATCTTGCCCCAAGTAACCTGCCTGGTAGGCCTCCTTAAGCGCATTCTCAAATCGGACCCACGGCTGGTGATATTCCCCTCTAATATAGTTGTATGCGACAGTGGAACCAGTCGCGTAACTGGCGATGGCCATACCTTCGATCAACTGATGTGGGTTGAGGTATAGAATTTCCCGATCTTTAAATGATCCAGGCTCACTCTCATCGGAATTACACACAATATACTTCTGACCATGAACATCGCGAGGCATAAAACTGAGTTTGAGTCCCGACGGAAATCCAGCACCGCCCCGTCCTCTTAGACCGGACGCCTTAATCATCTCGATCACGTTGGCCGGGGGTATTGATTCATCAACGATTTTCGACCAGGATTGATAGCCCCCTAACTCTTTGCAGTAGTTTTCTAACAGCCACGGCGACTGGACTTCTGGCGCGGGCAAACAGACATGGCATTGTCCCATGGCGATCAATCCAGTTCAGACAGCAGCCGATCAATATCTGCTGGCGTCAGGTTTTCTACGTAACGATCATCGACGATGAGCATCGGCGCCCCACTGCAAGCGCCTAGACATTCAGCCTCAAATAGCGTGACCTTGCCGTCCGGTGTGCTCTCGCCAACATCCACGCCTAGTTTCTCTTTGAGTCGGTCAAGAACAGATTCGCTCCCGCGAAGCATGCAAGAAACATTCGTGCATACCCTGATCTTATGACGACCGACAGGCTTGGTGTAAAACATGTCGTAGAAAGTCGCCACTTCGTAAACTTCAATTGGCTGAAGAGACAAGAATGCAGCCACAGAATTTACGACACCTTCGGATACCCAGCCGTGTTCTTGTTGCGCATAGCGCAATGCGGACTTTAGTGCTGCCCTACGACTCGGATATTTTTTGGCCTCGGCCTCTATTTTTTCCCTGACATCGTCAGATAGCTGATAGTCGTTTGTCATAACGTCAGCGGTCAATTTCACCAAACACTATGTCCTGCGTGCCGATGATCGCCACCATGTCGGCCAACATATGGCCGCGCGACATTTCGTCGAGGGCTGCGAGGTGAGGAAATCCAGGTGCTCGGATCTTTACTCGGTAGGGCTTGTTGGCGCCATCTGATACCAGAAATATCCCGAATTCCCCTTTGGGGGCTTCTATAGCGCTGTACACTTGCCCAGGAGGCACATTGTAACCCTCAGTAAACAGCTTAAAGTGGTGGATCAAAGACTCCATGTCTTCTTTCATTTCCTCCCGCGGCGGTGGACTCAACTTATAGTCGTCCAGCATAACTGGACCCGGATTCTTCCTTAACCAGTCCACACACTGAGAGACGATTCGATTTGATTGTCGCAACTCCTCCATACGCACAAGGTATCTATCGTAGGTATCCCCCGTAACTCCAACTGGTATGTCAAAGCTAACTTGGTCATATACTTCGTAGGGCTGTTTCTTTCGTAAATCCCATTCAACACCGGATCCCCTGAGCATTGGGCCTGTAAAACCGAGTTGCAGTGCCTGCTCAGGCGTAACAATTCCTATATCGACGGTTCTTTGTTTCCAGATTCGATTATCGGTAAGTAAGGTCTCGTACTCATCAACGCACGCTGAAAACCGTCCCGTAAATGCATCTATGAAGTCAAGTAAGGAGCCAGACCGATTCTTGTTCCGACTGGCGATATCCTTTTCGTCCTCCCGGCTATTATTTTGATACAGTGGCATCTTATCGGGCAAATCCCGGTAGACCCCACCTGGCCGATAATAGGTCGCATGCATACGTGCACCGGACACTGCTTCATAACAGTCCATTAAATCTTCTCGCTCCCGAAATGCATACAAAAATACAGCCATCGCCCCAATATCGAGAGCATGCGCACCAAGCCACATCAGGTGATTTCCAATTCGGGTAATCTCATCAAACATAACCCTTATATACTGAGCACGAATTGGCGGCACGACACCCAACAACGACTCTATCGCTAAAACATACGCATGCTCATTACACATCATGGAAACATAATCTAGACGATCCATGTAACCAATACTGTGGTTGTAAGGTTTACTTTCTGCCAGCTTTTCGGTTGCTCGGTGCAGCAACCCAATGTGCGGGTCTAGTCTTTCGATAACCTCCCCGTCCATCTCCATAACCACCCTCAATACACCATGTGCTGCGGGGTGCTGCGGCCCGAAGTTCATGGTGTAGTTGCGGATCTCAGTCATCAGACCATTCATCCCGGATAACCCGAGGCACCGTCACTCTCGGTTCAATCGACACAGGTTCGTAAACCACTCTACCTTTCCCTTCGTCGTACCTCATTTCCACATGACCTGACAACGGGAAATCTTTACGGAACGGGTGGCCAATGAACCCGTAATCAGTCAATAGCCGCCGGAGATCCGGATGACCAGGGAATCGGATCCCGAAAAGATCGAAAGCTTCTCGTTCGTACCAGTTCGCGCAACGCCACACCTCGATGACCGAATCAATAGTTAAATCATCTTCAGGAACGGGCACTATTACACGTAGACGGTGATTCAAACTGATCGAAAGCAAATGGTAAACCACAGCAAACCTTTCGTTATCCCAACTCCGTTGCGCCTCTTGGCCATAGGTCTGGTAGTCGACAGCGCATAGGTCAACCAGTTGTTCGAATGCTGTATTTTGGTGGTCTCGAAGTTTTCTCAACAGTTCAAGCGATGATGATCGACTGACCGTTACCGTGAAACCCAATGAATCCCCAGTGATCGATGCATCAAATCCACTGCATATGATTTTGACCTGACTGTGCAGGTCTTGTGTGGCGCTCATGTGGCTATCGGACTCTAGCGCGCTATCGTATCTGTGCGCTTAATCTTTTTTTGAAGCTGGATGACACCGTACAATAACGCCTGTGGCGTAGGGGGACATCCCGGCACATACACATCGACCGGGACGATCCGATCACATCCGCGAACCACTGAATACGAATAATGGTAATAACCGCCGCCATTAGCACAAGATCCCATCGAAATTACCCAGCGCGGTTCGGGCATCTGGTCATAGACCTTACGCAACGCAGGCGCCATCTTATTAGTCAGCGTACCGGCTACGATCATTACATCCGACTGACGCGGGCTTGGACGGAAAATAACGCCGAAACGATCTAGGTCATAACGTGATGCGCCCGCATGCATCATTTCTACGGCACAACACGCCAGCCCAAATGTCATTGGCCACATCGACCCCGTACGGGCCCAATTTATAAGGTCATCCAGCCTGGTAGTCGCCCAACCCTGTTCTAAAACGCCCTCTAATGCCATCCGAACACTACTCCCATTCCAAAGCGCCCTTCATCCATTCATATACAAAACCGACTACCAGCACTAACAGAAAAATTATCATTGCCAAAAAACCGAAGATGCCAATTTCGTCCAAGGCGACTGCCCATGGAAATAGAAAAGCAATCTCCAAATCAAAAATAATAAACAAAATCGCGACGAGATAATAACGAATATCAAACTTCATGCGGTTGTCTTCGAAGGCTTCGAATCCGCATTCGTATGGAGAGAGCTTTCGTTGATTTGGTCGGTGTGGGCTTAGCAACTTACCAGCCACAAGGAGGACTACCCCAAGCCCTGAAGCAACAATCAAGAACAGCAACACTGGCAAGTAGTTGGCTAGCATGCAGCTGTCGCTTCAGATGGATGACTCAAGGCTATCGATGCCCTAAATTCTAGTGACTGACCCCCCATACGGTCAACAAACTTGCCGCCAACGCCAACCAAAAAAAGACACTAACAACTCACTCGTGCCAGATGTTTGGTGCCGAAGGCCGGACTCGAACCGGCACGGCTTACGCCACCGCCCCCTCAAGACGGCGTGTCTACCAGTTCCACCACTTCGGCATATTTCTAGGTCTATCACTTAAAGTGTAGTCTACTTTAATACAGCCTCAATCCTGCGACCCAGGGACAGCCGGTAGGTCAGTCGAGTCTTTTACTCGTTGGATTTCTGCGGCTGGTGCCGGGGAAGTGGTGGTTTCAATGACACTTCTTGGCCCAGCACTCTGCTGGGTGTACAGATAAGCGAGACTGAGGCCAGATATAAAAAATACGGCCACCAAACTTGCAGTAATACGACTCAGAAAGGTCGCTGACCCTTGACTGCCGAATACCGACTGGGAAGAGCCGCCGCCGAATGCGGCGCCCATATCGGCGCCTTTACCCCGCTGCAAAAGTACCAGGAGCACTATCGACACAGCCACTACGAGGTGAACCACTGTGATAATACTGATAATCATTTCATCACTCCATTGCCTCACAGATCGCCAGGAAATCGGTTGCCACCAGCGCGGCACCTCCAATCAGCCCACCGTCGATATCTGGAGAGGAAAAAAGCCCTTGTGCATTGTCAGGTTTTACACTGCCGCCGTAAAGCAATCGAGTGTGATCTGCAGCAACCGGGTTAAGTTCTGCTATCGTTTCACGAATCAAAGCATGCACGTCCTGCGCCTGATCCGGACTTGCAGTACGACCAGTACCAATCGCCCAAACTGGCTCATAGGCTACGATCGCAAACGGGAATATATCGACTCCGTTTAAATCAAGTACGCTCATGAGTTGTTCCCGAATCACCCGGTCAGTATCTCCGCGTTCCCGCTCCTCCAGTGTCTCACCCACACAAATGATGGGCTTAAGCTCCGCAGCTACAGCGACCCTGGCTTTTTCCGCCACCAGATCACTTGACTCACCATAAAGGGCGCGCCGCTCCGAATGTCCGACAATCACATAACCACAGTGCTGTTCTTTCAGCATCTCAGCAGCGATCTCGCCCGTATATGCCCCGGGCCCGTGTATATCTAGATTCTGCGCACCCACTGTTATCGTGGAACCAGCTAACGTCTGAACTGCCAGGGGTATATAAAGAAACGGTGGACAGACCACAACATCCAGGTCCGGCACAGATCGGACAAGACCTTCTTTCAGCCCAATCAACAGAGCATCCGTCATCGCGGTTGATCCATTCATCTTCCAGTTTCCGGCAACTAATGGACGACGCATCATTTCTCCTGCTGCTGAAGATCCGTAAATTTGTAAATCGGCCAACGCGGGGCGGCGATGTTACCGAGGCGAGGCGCTAGACGCAACCACTTCGATGGTAGCGTAAGATGGACTAATGCTTCGCACTCGAGCTCACGACAGCCATAGTCAGTTGCTCGACTAACGTCTCTACCTGCTCGGCATCGACCCCCTCAACCATGACTCGAATAACAGGTTCGGTCCCGGAAGGTCTCAGGACAACTCTGCCATTGCAATCCAGCACGGATTCAACCTCACGAACTGCGTTGATGACCGTTTCATCGCCCAGCACTATGGCCGCAGAAACAGAACCGTTTATCGGCACATTGATCATGGACTGCGGATAAATCTGCATACTCGACACGAGTTCGGCCAGCGTCCGGCCAGTCGAGTGCATCACTTCAAGGACGCTGATCGCTGTCAGTAGTCCATCGCCGGTTGTACTCTTATCAAGCTGGATAATATGCCCGGAGGCTTCACCCCCTAGGGTCCAACTGTTGGCGTACATCTTTTCCAGTACATGCCTATCGCCAACACTGGAGCGCTCGAAAGCAATTCCACGTTCTTGACATGCAAGCTCCAGGCCAAGATTGCTCATAACAGTCCCGACTATTCCGTCCGCTACCCGTAGATTCCTTTGCCCATAGACCCCCAGCACATAAAGTATCCCATCACCATCGACAATTTTCCCAGAAGCATCCGCAAGCACGACTCGATCCGCATCTCCGTCAAGTGCTATGCCCAGGTCAGCATTGTGTTTCTTTACTAACTCGCTGATATGCTGAGGGTGGACCGATCCGCATTCATCGTTGATGTTTTTACCGTCGGGCAGAGCGCCAGCCAAGACGACTTCTGCACCTAGTTTGTTCAGCAGTTTGGGGCCGACTTCATAGGCCGCGCCATGGGCGCAATCAAGGACGATTGTAAAATCTTTCAGATCAAGATCAGCACCAACTTGTTCCAGACAATAATCCACATAGTCATCAGCGGCCCGAGTATGGCGTCTTGCCTTCCCCAACGCCCCTGACTCAACGGTTTGATTCTCATCAGCAAGTAACGTCTCGATTTTAAATTCGAGTTCATCACTAAGTTTCTGGCCATCACTCGAGAAAAATTTGACTCCATTGTCATGGTAGGGATTGTGGGATGCACTGATCATAATACCTGCCGCCGCATCTGAGGTTCTGGTCAGAAAAGCGACTGCTGGTGTTGGCAAGGGACCCGTTAAAACCACGCCCATACCAGCTGCCGACAGTCCTGACTCAAGTGCAGATTCCATCATGTACCCGGACTCGCGGGTATCTTTCCCGATCAGAACCTCACCACCTGGGTGCAGCGCCAATGCCTTTCCCGTTGCCCATCCAAGATGGAGCATATCTTCTGGAGTGATTGGCTTTTCACCGACTCTGCCGCGAATACCATCCGTCCCAAAGTAGCGTTTATTGACCGTGCTATTCATTAAATGAGACGCTATACGGCCATTCGGGTTTCTTTAAGAAACTGCGCGGTCATGCCGACATTGTGCACACGAATAAGCGAGGCTCCGTTTACGACCGCCTGCGCTGCGTACTGCGCGCTCAACCGGTCACGATCCGGTCCGGTCACTTTGCTCGGTAGAAACGATTTTCTGGATATGCCTACGAGAACCGGCTGACCGAGCTCCTGAAGTTCTCCAATCTCATCAATCAATCTTCGGTTGTGCTCCGGTCGCTTACCAAAGCCAATACCTGGATCTACGACGATCTTCTCCGACGAGATTCCAGCTGCAAGACATCGGTCGACCCGCTGTTGCAAGAATGTTTTCACCTCGTGCACTACATCGATATAGTCCGGTGCCTGCTGCATAGTGGCTGGTATCCCTTTCATATGCATCAAGCAGACCGGGACATCCAGAGCACGAGCCTGCTCCAAGGCGCCAGGCCTCCTTAAAGCCCAAATGTCATTGATCATTGCAGCACCAGCTTCAACAGCCGCCTTCATAACTTCAGGCTTACTGGTATCAACCGAAATAGGAACGGAGACTTCCCTGGACAGTTGGCGAATCAACGGAATGATCCTTTTTAATTCTACTTCAACGGTCACCGACTCCGAACCCGGTCGAGTCGATTCTCCGCCAACATCGATCAGATCAGCACCTTCATCCACCATTAGGTGCGCTTGTCTTACTGCATCCTCGATCCACAGATACCGACCACCATCAGAAAATGAATCAGGTGTGACGTTCAAGATTCCCATCAACGCCGCACCGGCCGGCAGCGACAAGCAGTCTATGCTCAATAACAGAACAGGATTCTCGGAGGTCAGGCAGAATCGCTTGCCGGCGAATCCATCTTAGGCTTCACCTTCGGCTGATCAGATGATGGAGCATCCCCGTCCAGCGGAGTTTGATCCGCAACATCCTCCTGCGTATCGTTAGCATCACCACCTGAACTATTGTCATCGACTGATGGTGGACCTAGCCGTTCACCGCGCATAATCTGATCAATCTGCTCGGCTTCCAGTGTTTCCCAATCCAGTAAGGCCTCTGCCATCGTTATAATCTTTTCCCGATTCGCCTCGACGATCTCACGTGCTCGGACATACTGATCTTCGATGATCTTTGTAATCTCCTTATCGACGAGTTCTGCGGCCGAGTTACTTAGGTTTTTATGGGTGATCACGTCCCTGCCCAAGAACACCTCCGCATCATTGTCACCATAGACACGCGGGCCGAGCGAGTCACTCATACCCCAACGCTGGACCATCTTTTGAGCAAGATCGGTGGCCTGTTCGAAATCGTTGGCCGCCCCAGTAGTCATCTGCCCCATAAAAATTTCTTCGGCTATCCGGCCGCCCATCAACACAGCAATTCTGGCAAGAAGATACTCCCGATTGTGGCTGTACCGATCTTCTTCAGGTAATTGCATCGTAACCCCTAAGGCTCGACCACGAGGAATGATAGTGACCTTGTGGACCGGGTCTGTGTGCGGCCTAAGCGACCGGGCAACGATCGTGTGACCGGATTCATGGTAGGCGGTGTTCTTCCGCTCCAGCTCCGGCATCACCAACGAACGGCGCTCAGCCCCCATAATAATCTTGTCCTTGGCCAGCTCAAATTCTTCCATCGCAACCAGCTTTTTACTCCCCCGAGCTGCAAACAGTGCAGCTTCATTAATCAAATTAGCGAGATCAGCACCGGACATTCCAGGTGTCCCTCGCGCGATGATGCTCAGCTTAACGTCTTCTGCGAGGGGCACTTTACGCATGTGTACTTTCAATATTGCTTCTCGGCCACGGATATCCGGTAACGACACATGCACCTGCCGGTCAAATCGGCCAGGCCTTAACAACGCGGGATCCAACACATCGGGCCTGTTTGTAGCTGCAACAACGATGACACCCTCATTGCCTTCAAAACCGTCCATCTCAACCAACAATTGATTAAGGGTTTGCTCCCGTTCATCATGTCCGCCACCGAGACCTGCACCGCGCTGCCGCCCAACTGCGTCGATTTCATCTATGAATATGATGCAAGGGGCGTTCTTCTTGCCCTGTTCAAACATATCTCTGACGCGGGACGCACCAACCCCGACGAACATCTCAACAAAATCAGAACCAGAAATCGTAAAAAACGGAACCTTTGCTTCACCCGCAATAGCCTTAGCGAGCAATGTTTTACCCGTGCCTGGACTGCCTGTCATCAACACCCCACTAGGAATTCGACCGCCCAGTTTTTGAAATCGAGAAGGATCACTCAAAAATTCAACCAGCTCCTGAACTTCTTCTTTAGCTTCGTCGACACCTGCAACATCGGCAAAGGTGATATTGTTTTTGTCTTCGGTCAGCATTTTGGCCTTACTTCGCCCAAACGACAGCGCGCCGCGCCCGCCCCCACCCTGCATCTGACGCATAAAGAATATCCACACACCAATCAGCAGTAGCAACGGAAACCAACTGATGAAAATCTGCATCAACAAGGAGGTGCTTTCTTCTTTTTGGGCCTTAATGGTGACATTGGCCTCGAGCAAATCGTTAACCAGTCCGGGGTCACCGGGTGAGTAGGTGACAAAACGCTGGCCAGCTCGAGTCCGGCCTTGGATCGAACTGCCGTTTATTGTTACCTGCTCGACACGACCTTGTTTTACATCGTGCAAAAACTCAGAATAATCCAGTTCCGCACTGGTACGACTGTCCCGGGGCGTGAAATTGTTGAACACCGCCATGAGTACCATTGCGATAACCAGCCAAAGTATAAGATTTTTTGTCAGATTGCCCATGAAAGGTTCACGTTATCCTTAGAAAAGAACGACTCAAAGCGAATAAAGCCCGCGTCGATCATTACGCTTTTCTGCCTGAAGTCGAATTTTGAGGGTTTTCACCCGTTTCTACAACTGTTTAGGCCACCATATCCAAACTTCTAGTGTCCTGATTTCTGCTCATCTCAACACTTTTCCGTGGGCCTTGAAGCCAGCAGGTAATATTCAGCGCTGTCAAGACGTGATGCCTGCGGTTTTCGCACAACCACTTTTCCAAATGAAGATGCTAACTCGCGACGGAAATCAGCCGTGCCTTCGCCTTCAAACACCTTGACCACAAACCTTCCGTTGGGCCCCAACGATTTCAGCGCGACCGACAATGCCAGTCGCGCCAAAACCAGGCTGTTTGCCTGATCGGCCGTTTTTATACCAGTCAAATTGGGGGCCATATCAGATAATACAAGCCCTACAGGTTGGTTTTTTAACCGTAATTCAAGTTCACAGTACAACGCATCGTCACCGATATCCCCCTGAATAAAAACCACACCATCTATGGGCACTATTGGCAGCAAATCTACCGCAAAGACTTTGCCCTCAACACCTACCTTTTTCGTTGCATACTGCGACCATCCTCCAGGCGCTGCGCCAAGGTCGAGAACAGTGTCACCGGACACGATCAGTCGATCCTTCTGATCGATTTCTGACAGTTTATACGCCGCCCGGGAACGGTAGCCTTCCTTTTGGGATTCCCTCACAAATGGATCACGCTGCTGCCGGTCTAGCCAATGTCTGCTTTTCAATTTCCGTCTGGCCACAAAGCAAGTCTTCACTGAGGTAGTCGAAACTCGGTCAAGCCTATACCATAACCCAGTAATGAAACTGACTGGAAACCAAATCAGACATTTAAGAGGCCTGGCTCACCACAAGCGGACGATCGTCACGGTTGGACTTTCAGGTCTTACCGAGAGCGTCATCGGAGAACTAGAGTCGGCCCTGAAGGCGCATGAACTCGTAAAAATACGATTGCCGACAGGCAATCGTCTAGAAAAACAAGCTGTGCTTCAGCAGTTGTGTACCAGTACTGCTGCGACATCGATACAACTCATCGGTCGAATCGGCATTATCTACCGATCCGGGGAACCTCCGGTCATATTGTTACCGGGGCGTAACCCCACCATCGCAAGCTGACAGTCAATGTGCCTGATCCTGGTCGCAAAAGGTGCTCACCCAAGCTATCCGCTGATTATCATTGCGAATAGGGAGGAGTATCACTCCCGGCCTACGCAAAGCTTATCTTTCTGGCACGACCATCCCACAATCGCTGCGGGGAGGGATCTCACGGCAGGTGGAACCTGGTTTGGCCTTAATCGCCAGGGCCTGTTCGCAGCGGTTACGAATTTTCACGAACCAACTGTTGCCGTGAAATCCGACTATTCACGTGGCATGCTGGTGCTCGACTGGCTTCGACAAAAGCCCGAATCAGCAGATTGTCGCCTTCAGAATCCTGGTCAACTTCAACGCTACCAGGGCGTCAACGTTATTTTCGGTAACATTGCTACCTTGTGGTGGGATTCAAACCGGGTCAGTGACCCTCGTCAGATTCCAGCTGGAATCACAGGGCTCAGTAATCATCTTTTAGATGAACCGTGGCATAAAATCACCTATGGCAAACAGGTCTTCAAAAATATCTTGAGCCGCAGTTTCAGATTGGATACGTTTTTTGAACTCCTGTCAGACCGCACACCGGCTAGAGGAACTGCTACCAGGGGCTCTGGCTTTTTACCCGATCTAACAGCAGCACAGTCCCCAATTTTTGTCAAAGGGCCACTTTACGGAACCCGCAGTTCAACGGTACTTCTGCTGAACCAACAGAACCAGGTTGAACTCGTTGAGCGGTCTTATGGCCCAGATGCGGAAATCCTGTGCGAAAATCGTCTCAATTTCCAGTTACAGCCCATCTCGTGAATACGCTGTTGTCCACCATAATCGGTGGTTGTCACTGATTTCTGTTCGATACCCGCATACGCCATAGACGTGGGTTTCGCCTGAGCTGGTCCAGGCGCCCCGCCGCTGTCTCAAGTGCGAATTGAAAAACTGTGTCGGAACGATAATATGTCGTCGACCGGTCAGATTCTTGGAGCGCCATACGTTGAATATTGATCACCTGCCTAAACACGTCTATAAACACAATATCCAACGGCAGTGCTACGCCACTCATGTGAAAGTTCGCCTTAACCGGCGCTGGAAAAACAAAAAGGAGAGACCGCTCAGTAACAAGGCCAGGACAGACCCCTTGGAATCCACGTCCTCTTTGCTCTGGAGTTTTTGCCACCCACGCCGCAAAGACTAACGGCTTCTCCTCTTCGGCAGAAAATTCCACCCAAACCTGCTTCATTGGCGTCCAAAACGAGGCGTCGTCAGAGCAGCCTGCGCCGATCGTTTGCCCAGCAACACCGCTAACCACTACGACATACAGCCCTATAATTGCTCTGCGCCTAAACAAGCGAATGAAGCGATCGCTCGATCTTTTCACGTACGTCGTAGGCGACCTTTAGAGCTCGTAATCCGTCACTGCCCGACACCAGCGGTTGCGCACCTTCTCTAACACAATCTATGAAGTGGGCCAACTCAGCATCCAGTGGCGGAGTCGGTTCAACCTGAATAGAAGAGTTAATAATCGGCGCGAACCCTCCGTCTGGTGGTTGTTCCCCAGGACGAGATATCTCGATCTGTTGATCCTCAAAATTCAAAGCAAGATAACAAGCATCAGCGAATACCCGAATCCGTCTGAATCTTTTTGCTGAGACCCTACTTGCAGTGACGTTCGCGATAGCACCATCCTCGAATTCAAGGCGCGCGTTCGCGATATCAACATGATTTGTCACAATCCTGGCACCAACTGCAGAAACGTACTTCAATTCTGATTGAACCAGTGAGAGCACGATGTCAATATCATGGATCATGAGATCAGTTACCACGTCAACATCTGTGGCTCTCTCCACAAATTCGCTCAACCTATGCACTTCTATAAAACGTGGGCGATCCAGTTCCTGATGGAGTCGGGTAACCCCGGCATTGAATCGTTCGAGGTGCCCTATCTGAAGTATCGTGCCAGTCTGCTGGGCTTCATTCACAATTGATCGGGCATCACTCAGGGTGTGCGCGACCGGCTTCTCCAACAATACGGGTATTCCTCTTGACAAGAAAGGCAGCGAGACCTCCCGATGACAGGTGGTTGGCACGACTACGCTGACAGCATCTATGGAATCGGCCAGCTGATCTACGTTGCTATAAAAGCTACAGCCGCATTCAGCTGAGACCTGCTTTCCCGCATCTGAGTCCACGTCGTTGACACCAATCAGGGCCGCACCGGGCAACCGGGCGTAGATCCGAGCATGTATAGAGCCAAGATATCCAACCCCGACTACTCCGATCTTTACCGGTTCAATCATCAATATTTCCAGGGATCAAGAAATCACGTACACACCGCGAAATCAACTGGTTTGGCCTTTAACCGTATCCCGCACAATACAGTCAAAGTGCATCTTGGTCGGTCTCACCCGTGCGGATGCGGTGTATCTGTTCAAGCTCGTAAACAAATATTTTTCCATCTCCAATTTTTTCTGTGCGAGCCGCGTTTATTATCGTTTCGACCACCTGGTCGACGATGGCCGTGTCGACCGCGACCTCTATTTTCATTTTTGGAATAAAGTCTACGACGTATTCTGCTCCCCTATATAGCTCTGTATGACCTTTTTGGCGACCGAAGCCTTTTACCTCGGTAATGGTCATACCTCTGATCCCGACCTGACCTAAAGCGTCACGTACATCATCAAGCTTGAAGGGTTTGATTATTGCGGTAACCAGTTTCATAGTCAGTTCCTTGGATTGGTAAATCTTTTAAAACAACTCTAGACTTTCCTACAACAGCGCCAAAATGCTTTTTGCATCGCTGACTTCGAACTTTCTGGGTTCCTCAACTTGCAGGTGTGTAACAACGCCGTCGTTCACGACCATCGCATACCGCAATGAGCGAACACCAAAGCCCGCACCGGACATATCGGAGTCCAGGCCGATAGCCCTGGTAAATTCTCCATTACCATCCGCCAGCATCATCACTTCCTCACCTGCCCCGTGAACATCTCCCCAGGCGGCCATCACCCATGCATCATTCACTGAAAGGCAGATAATGAGTTCCACACCGTTGGCACGAATTTGGTCGGATAACTCAATATATCCTGGCAGATGAAGCTTCGAACATGTAGGCGTAAATGCACCGGGTAGCGCAAACAACACCACCCGCTTATCCTGAAAGAGCTCACCAGTACGAACCGACTCCGGCCGTTCTTCACCCATAACCTTAAGTTCTACATCTGGAACTGGTGCACCAATCTGTATTGCCATTAAGCCCCCCTTTCTGTAAAAAATCCTATTAGCGCATAGTATCCACAATTGCCACCCCGCCTGCCAACAGACATCTTAATTGGATCTATGGATTCCGAACCCCATGCGATGGCACCACCGCTATGATAAATTACCTTTCGAAATCAGTTTGTTTACCGCCTCCAAAACTAAATTATGGTGTTTCGAATTGGATTCTGTAGTTGACCTGAGAAGCGATACTGTCACTAAGCCTAGTATTGGCATGCGTCAAGCTATGCTTAATGCTGATGTTGGCGATGACGTTTATGGGGAAGATCCGACGGCCGCCGCTCTAGAAGAGAAAGCAGCCGAACTATTGAAAACGGAATCTGCACTTTTTGTGACAAGCGGTACCCAGAGCAACCTCCTGGCTCTGCTGAGCCATTGCCAGCGTGGGGACGAATACATTGCGGGTAGCCAGGCACACAGTTACCTCGAAGAAGGTGGGGGTGGAGCCGTTTTGGCCAGTATCCAACCACAGCCAATTGAAAACAGTCACGACGGTACCATCGATTTGAACAAGGTCGAAGCTGCGATCAAACCAGATGACTTTCACTACGCAACGACCCGACTGTTCTGCCTGGAAAACACTTTTTATGGCCAACCTCTACCCATTACCTATCTGGAAGAGGCGGCCACTCTGGCCCGGCACCATGGATTGTCGTTGCATCTAGATGGTGCCCGCTTATTCAATGCGGCTATCAAACAAAATACGCCAGCACATGAAATTTCCCAACACTTCGATTCTATATCAGCCTGTCTTTCGAAAGGCCTGGGTGCCCCCATGGGATCAGTCCTCTGCGGAACCAGAAAATTCATTCAAGATGCCAGGCGCTGGAGAAAGATGCTGGGGGGCGGGTGGCGGCAAGCCGGAATCGTGGCATCGGCTGGACTCTACGCACTCGAGCACAATATTGAACGACTGGTCGACGACCACGAAAATGCGCTTCTCCTCTCAAGACTGCTCGAGGAAATCGATGGCTTGGCTATCGACAAGCCCAAAGAACGGACAAATATGGTCTTTGTAACCGTGCCCGAAGTGATTGTACCCGAGCTAACACCCCGACTTCGCCAGGCCGGCATTCTAATCACCTGCGAGAGTAACCCCGTCAGGTTGGTAACACATCTGGATATCGATAAGCCCGCGATCTATCGCTCAGTAGAAGCTTTCCGACACGCTTTAAGCCATTAGGTCCTGATTACGAAAAATTTATTCGTCAGGCAGCGTCCTCCACCTCAACTGGCTGCGCCTGAAACTTTAACCAGAGGTTTTCTGCCGTTGTCTGCGCTTTGCTTGCGTTAGCGCTTTTAATGTGCCCAAAACCTCGAATAGATAACGGCAGTAAAGCGATTTCAATCGCGACTTCGAGATTGGCAGCAGACAGTCCTGCACACAGATTATTCACTGTCTGCTCGTAATCCTTAATCAACTGTTGATCAAGCAACTTCTCCTTGCTGTACCGAAACGGGTCTAGCACGCTTCCGCGTATTCGGCGTAACGAAGTCATCAACCTGAATAGCGAGAATATCCAACCGCCAAACGCTCTTTTTTGAATCGCACCGTTTTTACGACTGAGTTTTGAGATGATAGGTGGGGCCAAATTCAGCTTTAGTCGATAGGGCCCCTCGAAGGTGCGCTTCAAGCTCTCCTTGAAGCTTTTATCCGTATACAAGCGAGCGACTTCATATTCGTCTTTAACAGCCAGCAATTTGTGATAGGCCTGTGCAGTCGCAAGTGTAAGTCGCAAATCAGTTCGTTCAATGCCGGATTCCACATTTTGCACGACATCCACCAACGCACGATAACGCCTGGCATATCCTTTGCTCTGATAAGTCACCAGGTGACTTTCCAGCCGCTCTACCGTTTGTGCAACAGTTTCGTCGATAGCAGCTGGCTGATTGGCAGGGAAAGATCCCAGCAAACGGGCAACTTCATCGGGATTTGCTACTGCTGCCCGGCCCATTCGGAATGCCTGAATATTCATCTCGACTGCCTGCCCGTTGAGCTCAATAGCTTTTTCAATCGCAACGGAAGGCACGGGTATACCCCCAAGCTGGTATCCAAATCCCAGAATCATCAAGTTTCCAGCAATCGATTCTCCAAAAGCTGCTGTAGCGGCCGCCGTTGAGTCGACCGTATGAAGAGATCTGCCAACACAATCTCGAATGGAGAATAACAGTTTCTCTAGTGGGAACTGTGTGTCGGGGTCCTTAATAAAATCACCAGACATCTGCTGATGGGTATTCACGACAGCTACTGTGCCCGTCCTCAATTTTCTTAAATTTTCAGCAGAAGCAGAGGTCACGATATCGCAACCAAGCAGAAGGTCCGCGCCACAATCAGCAACATGGGTGGCGCTGATATCCTCGGGCTTCTCTGCCAGAATAATATGGCTAGTAACGGCACCCCCTTTTTGCGCCAGTCCAGCCATATCCAACACGGAGCAACCCTTACCCGCGAGATGAGCCGCCATACCTAGTATTGCACCGACAGTTACGACACCCGTCCCTCCTATACCCGTAAGCAGAATACTGTAATGCCCGCTAATAGCGGTCACTTCTGGCTCCAGTAACAAAGACTCCGCCAGCGCCTGAAAACCAGTATTGCTACGCTCTTTTTTTAGAGTTCCCCCGATCACCGTTACAAAACTCGGGCAAAAACCGGACTGACAAGAATAATCCATATTACAGGTCGATTGATTGATCGCCCTTTTGCGCCCAAATTCTGTCTCGACAGGCACCAAGGCAACACAATTCGATTGAACCCCACAATCGCCACAGCCTTCGCAAACGGCTTCATTGATAAATAACCGTTTATCAGGAATCGCCATCTCACCCCGACGACGACGCCGACGTTTTTCAGCCGCACAGGTTTGGTCGTAAACAATCACACTGGTACCAGTAACCTCACGCATTTCGCGTTGTACCTGATCAAGATCGTCACGATGGTAAATTGTGGTATCCGGTGCCCATTGACTGGTTTTGGAGTATTTTTGCGGATCATCGGACACAACAGCGATGCGCTTGACACCCTCCGCATGGACTTGACGAGTAATGGTCGCCGGATCAACCTGACCGTCAACGCGCTGTCCCCCGGTCATCGCAACCGCATCGTTGTGCAGTATCTTGTATGTGATATTGACACCTGCCGTAACGCTGGCACGAATCGCTAGAATTCCTGAGTGAAAATAAGTGCCATCACCGATGTTTTGAAAGACGTGCTTCGTTTCACTGAATGGACTCTCCCCGATCCAACTGGACCCTTCCGCCCCCATCTGAGTAAACCCAACTGTGTTTCTATCCATCCATGCGGCCATAAAATGACAACCGATACCAGCCATTGCCCGACTTCCATCGGGCACCACGGTAGAACTGTTGTGAGGACACCCCGCACAGAAGTATGGTGTCCGTATCATCGCCGGAGAGGTTGAACAATCGCGTCGCTGTCTTTCTTTGAGAGTTTGAATCTGCGTGCTGAGATCCTCGTTGCCACTGATGTTGGCCAATCGCTCGCCGATCACCAGGGCTATATCCATGGCTTCCAGTCGCCCGTGCGCCGGAAATAAGGTTTGCCCGTTTTCAGTTCGTTTACCTACGATAACCGGGGCATTGGGGACACCGTAGAGAATCTCTCGAATTTGCTGTTCGACCAGACCTCGCTTTTCTTCAACAACGATAAGTCGTTTCAGGCCTTGCGTGAAGTCGCGAAGTCCGTGTGGCTCAAGGGGCCAGGACATTCCGACTTTATAGAGTTTCAAGCCCAGGGCCCTTGCGCGAGTTTCGTCGATATTCAGCTCTAATAACGCACGCCTAACATCCAGATAGGATTTACCCGTCGTCACAATCCCTGTATGGGCATCGTGGTCACCCAAAATCTGGCGATCGATTGGATTGGTGCGACCGAACGCCTCGACTGCCTCGAGTTTGTATCGGTGCAGCCTCTCCTCCTGTTCCAGAAATCCATCGGGCCAACGAATATGCAGCCCACCGCTGGGAAGAACAAAGTTTTCGGGCACCTCGGTTTGAATACGGTCAAACGAAACCGAGACAGAGGCGGATGCCTCTACTGTGTCATGTACGCACTTAAGACCTACCCAACAACCGCTGTAGCGAGATAATGACCAACCGTAGAGTCCGTAATCCAGAATATCCTGAACTCCAGCTGGATTGAGGATTGGTACCATCGCATTGACCAGCGAATACTCACTCTGGTGGGCGGTGGTCGACGATTCACAGGCATGGTCGTCCCCCACCAATAGTAGGACACCCCCGTGGCGGGAGGTCCCTGCTAAATTTCCGTGTCGTATCGCGTCACCCGAACGGTCCACGCCAGGACCTTTTGCGTACCACATCGCAAACACACCGTCATATAAACCATCACCTCCCAGACCGGCCTGCTGCGTCCCCCAGACTGCCGTTGCTCCCAGGTCTTCATTAACTGCTGGCGCAAACTTAACCCGGTGTTGGGTCAGGAATTCCTGGGCGAGGAATAGTTGCTGGTCTAGGCCACCAAGGGGAGAACCACGGTATCCCGTCACAAACCCCGCGGTATTCAGCCCGATAAGCTGATCTTTCTGAGACTGAAGCATTGGCAGCCGAACCAGGGCCTGAATCCCGGACACAAAGATCTGACCCTTTTCGAGCGTATACTTATCCTCAAGCGCAACGTCTCGTAGTTTCATCTGCCCTTCTCTGACTCATCCACCAACGAATAATAACAGCTTCATGATCGAACCACTTCCTTCTGAGCCTTGTATTTTCCGATCTCGATACGTTAAATACCACACTACTCTTATATCTTTAGGCCGCCAGTCCTGAATCTCGATGAGCACGCACCCCACGCCGACCAGATATGGATTTTTGTTGTGTCCGAACTTCACCCTGATCGCATTGTCTTCGGCTGTAGAGCCATTGCGCATGGCGAACAGAATCAGTGGACGCAGCCTCTACGAGTACACTCTTTTTAGCTTCGATGGCAAGGAGGTTAGATCGAGTGGCGGATTAGATCTAGCGCCGGTTTCAAAACTAACCGATCGCGAACAACTCGATGCGTTGTTTCTTTGCGCTGGAACAACACTCGATGGCGCCTGGGACCAGATCGTCGTCTCTCAGCTAACCCCTCTGACCCGACGCAAGATTATTATTGGTGGAATCTGTACAGGGAGCTATCTTCTGGCCCGTACTGGACTGCTTAACGGCTACCGATGCACCATCCACTGGGAAAACATCTTTGATATGCACGATGAATTTCCAGAACTGGTTGTGTCCTCGGAACTCTTTGAACTCGATCGGGAACGCTATACCTGCTCGGGTGGTACTGCACCACTAGATATGATGTTGACTCTCGTCGCCCGTGACCACGGTACCGAGTTGGCCACTTTAATTTCTGAGCAGTTTATCTGTGAGCGAATACGTGATTCTAAGGATCGGCAACGGATACCACTTCGCCAACGTTTCGGAGCTAGCCAACCTAAGTTAGTCGACGCGGTCGAACTGATGGAAAACAACATTGAAGAACCCATGAGCCTGGATGAACTCGCTCACCACGTCGGAATTTCCCGCCGACAGTTGGAGCGAATATTTCAGAAACATCTAAATTGCGTGCCCACCCGTTACTACCTGAACCTCCGTCTACGTAGAGCACGTGAACTGCTATTACGGACTCCAAGATCAATCGTCGATGTCGCCTTTTCCTGTGGGTTCGTCTCCGCACCACACTTCAGCAAATGCTATCGGGACTTTTTCGGAAAACCGCCGCGCGAAGAACGACAAGCCAAATCTCAGTCCAGTACAAACAACAGGCCGGCTTCCACCAGTTCCACGGTTTAATTCGATGTGACCACTCCGGAACTGAATGCCTATCGTCTCCGCAATGCAAAAAACTGCTCCAGTCGCTCACTACAGTCGGTCTCTAGTATTCCCGCAATAACTTGACATCGATGGTTAGTCAAGGGTGATTCAAGGAGGTTCATGGCCGAACCCGCAGCACCGATCTCCGAATCACGCGCACCAAAAACCAGATTACCGACGCGGGCGTGCAACAGAGCACCAGCACACATGGGGCATGGTTCAAGGGTAACGTACATTATCGTCTCAGGTAATCGGTAGTTTCCGATGCGAGCGCCCGCATCACGAAGCGCCATCACCTCTGCGTGTGCGGTCGGATCTGACAATCCAATTGATCGGTTGTGACCGCGACCAACAATCCGATCACCGGCTACCACAATAGCGCCTACCGGAATCTCCCCATTCACTGAGGCCACAGCAGCTTCTTCGAGCGCAACCCGCATCCATGACTCATGGTTTGGCTTAATCAAAGTAGACACAACGATTGATGGTCCTGAATAGACCGAACGCCTGATCCTGGATCAGGTCTGTTCCCTTACAGGGTAACAAGTTAGTCTTTATCACGACATGTATCATCGAGTACCGCCTGAATTGTTGGTCAACCCATCCGCCATTGTTGTATTGCAGATAATCGATTCTTCTAGAATTGACCCAGTCAACTTTACCCTTTGGAGATTTGCATCAGCACCAGATTTTGTTAAACATCACGCAAAACTGCCGCGGAAAAGCACTCAAGGTCACCATCGAATCTTCAACACCTATTCCCACTCTATAGTTGCGGGGGGCTTAGATGAGATATCGTAAGTCACTCGACTCACACCACGGACCTCGTTAATGATACGGGTGGAAACACGCGCCAACACCTCGTATGGAAGTCGCTTCCAGTCCGCAGTCATGAAATCAGTGGTTTCAACCGCACGAAGAGCAATCACGTACTCATATGACCGATTGTCTCCAACAACACCGACTGACCGTACTGGCAGAAAAACTGCAAATGCCTGACTTGTGGAATCGTATAGATTGCTCCTATGAAGCTCATCAAGGAATATAGCGTCCGCCTGGCGAAGGATATCGACATATTCTCGCCGGACCTCACCCAGAATTCTCACCCCCAGCCCAGGTCCCGGGAACGGATGCCGATGGACAATAGGTTGCGACAGTCCCAGTGCTACGCCCACCGCGCGCACCTCGTCTTTAAACAGTTCGCGCAGCGGTTCCAGCAGTTCAAGCTTTAGAGTATCCGGTATGCCACCCACATTGTGATGCGATTTGATTACCTTTGCCTTACCAGTGCCCGTACCTGCCGACTCGATCACATCAGGATAGATAGTACCCTGCGCCAGCCAGCAAATATTTTCTATTTTGTCTGCCTCTTCCTGGAAAATATCCACAAATACTCTGCCTATCATCTTTCTTTTGAACTCGGGATCCGTTATTCCAGACAAGGCTTCTAGAAATCGCTCTGAAGCATCCACCTGAACAATGCGCATACCGAAATCGTCCCTAAAGGTCTCCATAACCTGCTTGACCTCACCCTGACGTAGCAGTCCGTTATCCACAAAAATACAAGTCAACTGATCTCCAATCGCTCGATGGAGAAGCGCAGCGACAACTGAAGAATCCACACCACCGGATAACCCCAAAACCACCCCGTCTTCACCGACCTGGTCTCTGACTCTGAACAAGAGGTCATCAATGATATTTGCCGGCGTCCAATCACCGCCGCAGCCACAGATGTCCCGGACAAAACGTTTCATCATTGCCCGACCCTGTGTGGTATGGGTCACCTCAGGATGGAACTGGACCCCAAAGAACCTGCGATCGGAATCTGCGATCGCAGCCATCGGTGCGTTCTCGCTCACAGCCAGAACCCTAAAACCATCGGGCAGGGTGTTCACTCGGTCGCCGTGACTCATCCAGACTTTGAGAACACCTGTACCGTCGGAATCTAGGCGATCATGAAGACCGTCGATCAAAGGATTCGTCGATGTCAAGCGGATCTCTGCAAATCCGTACTCTCGTTGTTTTGCGGCTTCGACTTTACCGCCGAGCTGAGCAGCCATCGTCTGCATGCCGTAACAAATACCCAGAATCGGGCAATCCAGGTTGAACACTTCCTGATCGGCACGCGGTGTGTCACTTTCTGTGACCGTCGCCGGACCGCCTGACAAAACGACACCGGCCGGCCTGAAAGCTTTTATCCTGCTGATGTCTGCATCAAACGGCAAGATTTCACAGTAAACATTCAGTTCACGGATACCCCGAGCAATCAGCTGTGTGTACTGTGAACCGAAATCCAGAATCAGGATTTGCTGGGCATGCGGGTCGCTGGAGTGGTTCATCAGACCATCAGTCAGTTATGGTCTACCCCGAACGTGTCAGGTATCGCTACTGTAATTTGGTGCTTCTTTGACCACGGCGACATCGTGCACATGACTCTCTCGCATACCTGAATGGGTGATACGCACAAAACGACATCTGGTTCGCATTTTATTAAGGTCAGGGCAGCCGGTATATCCCATACTTGCGCGAAGACCACCGGCAAGTTGATGAACGATTGATGCCATCGGACCTTTGTATGGCACGCGACCTTCAATTCCTTCCGGTACGAGTTTAGCAACATCAGGTTCACCTTCCTGAAAATATCGGTCTTTTGACCCCTGTTCCATAGCACCCAGAGACCCCATCCCACGGTAACTTTTATAGGAGCGTCCTTGATACATCTCAATCTCCCCTGGAGATTCGTCTGTACCCGCGAAAAGACTGCCTATCATCGTGCAGTGGGCACCAGCAGCAATTGCCTTGGCGATATCACCGGAATAACGAATACCCCCATCGGCGATCAGCGGTATTCCTGACGTTACCAACCCTCTGACCACATCCTGTATTGCCGTAATCTGGGGAAGCCCTACGCCCGCGATGATTCGCGTGGTGCATATAGATCCTGGACCGATCCCTACTTTTACACCATCCGCACCAACTCCGGCCATCGCCAGCGCTGCATCCGCTGTCGCTATATTTCCGCCAACAACATCGACTTGGGGATATTCCCGCTTAATTAATGCTATTCGATCGAGCACACCTCTGGAATGCCCATGGGCCGTGTCCACAACGATTGCGTCGACACCCGCATCCACAAGTTTGTCTACCCGCTCCTGTGTATCTGCGCCTGTGCCTACAGCAGCGGCAACGCGCAATCGACCTTTCCCGTCCTTACTCGCAGTTGGATATTCGGTCTGCTTCTGTAGGTCTTTAACTGTGACCAGGCCTTTTAGTTCGAAATCATCATCTACCAGCAGGACTTTTTCTATTCGGTGTTCATGCAGCAAGTGTTTGATTTCACCCTTACCGGCACCCTCCGGCGCAGTAATCAGTTTATCTCTGGACGTCATTACCGCCGTAATCGGCTGGTCAAAACGTGTTTCAAATCTGAGATCTCGGCTGGTCACTATGCCCGTCAACCGCCCCGAAGCATCGAGAACCGGGACACCCGATATCTTCATTTTCTGAGTAAGATCTATAACCTCTCGAACGGTCACTGTCTCAGCGACACAGATAGGGTCTGTAATCACCCCACTTTCAAACTTTTTCACGATAGACACCTGGGCGGCTTGTGCATCAGGACTCAGATTCCGGTGCACAACACCTATCCCGCCCTGCTGAGCTATACATATGGCGGTTTCCGATTCGGTCACCGTGTCCATCGCCGCGGTGACCAGTGGCAAGCTGAGGGCGATATTGCGGCTAAATGGCGTGCTCAAACTGACGTCCCGAGGTAGAACTTCCGAAAAAGAAGGGACAAGGAGGACATCGTCAAAGGTAAGCGCAAGTTCCATGTCTTCCATCAGCGGATTATAGGAGTTGACTTTCCACGGGTAAACCTTGCGGGGTCTGTGTAACTCAATACCGACGCCAAGCAGCAGTTATCTGCTCGATAAGACTACTGAATGAATCGATTACGCGATCTTCTCCTAGTTTCGTTCATTGCATCACTGAGCCTGGTATTTACACCGGTATACGCCGGCAGCAATGCTGCTGAAACCATAACCCAGGCAGAACAGGATTTGAAATCTGCCACTCGCGCCGGTGCGGTATGGCGTCTCGTTGACAAAGCAACTGGATCTGGCGCTGTAGGGATTGATAAACTCCTGAAGCTTGCCAAAAAGAAGCTTGATGAAGGCCATAACGATGAAGCAAAACGACTGGCTGCTCTCGTATCGTGGGCCGCGCTGTCTGGAATCAGCCAGGCCAAGTCACAGGAACAGGCAAAACCACTTTACTAACCTCACTGATCAGTTGTTGCCAAAAAGCCGGCAAAGCCGGCTTTTTTATTTGTTGAGTTTCATCGATCAACAATTCACAATGCTCCAATGTTGATCGACCATGTCTTTAGTGTTTCCGAATTCACTCGATCAATCCGCGACCTTCTAGAAGAATCCTATCCAGAAGTCTGGGTACGGGGTGAGATCTCGAATCTTGCAACCCCAAGGTCAGGCCATGCGTATTTTTCACTGAAAGACGAGGACTCACAAGTGAGATGCGCTTTGTTCCGCACTCACCGACTTCGACTTGCTTTGCCACTTGAGGAAGGCACTGCTGTGTTAATCCGAGGCAAGCCTTCGATCTATCTTGGTCGAGGCGACTTCCAGATTATTGTCGATTACGTCGAACCTGCCGGCGAGGGAGAACTTCGAAGGCGATTCGAACAGCTCAAGGCTGAACTCGAACGACAAGGTTTATTTGATGAAAATATAAAGCGAGCGTTGCCCTCCATACCCAACAAGATCGGCGTAATCACGTCTCCTACCGGCGCAGCAGTACACGACATTTTAACGACGCTGGAACGCAGGTTTGCGATGGCAAAAGTTCTCGTGCTGCCAGTTGCTGTGCAAGGCGATAATGCAGTTCCTGCTATCGTCAACGCATTGAATCAAATACGACAAATTCGGAGTTGTGAAATTGTGATCCTTGCTCGAGGCGGGGGCAGTCTTGAAGACCTGTGGGCTTTTAACGAAGCAACTATCGTTCACGCGATTCGCGCCTGCCCCGTTCCTGTGGTTACTGGAATTGGCCACGAAACAGACTTTACACTCGCTGATTTTGCTGCCGACTTTCGAGCCGCAACGCCGACAGCGGCTGCAGAAGCAGTGACGCCCGATAGAAACGAGTTATCCGCTCGTTTAGCTGGTTTGGGCAATCGAATATCTCTGACGATGCTCAGAATATTACAGGATCGCGGACAGCAACTAGATGCCGCAGCAGGACGACTGCACCACCCCAAGACTCGTCTCAACGGCCAGCGTTACCAACTTCTTGCCCAACAGGCCAGGCTTCAGTCGGCTGTCCGCGAACCCCTCCACGGCTACCGCTTGGCTCTGACACAGATAATTCAGCGACTGCACGTCAATTCACCCGTTGCTACCATCAGATCAAATCAAGTTGGCTTTCAGGCATTTTTACGCCGTCTGCAACGTTCGGGCACAACCATCACAGCCTTACATCGGCAACAGGTCGGTACCTCTGAAGGCGCACTTGAGATTCTCAACCCAAGACGAACACTAGGGCGGGGCTACGCGATCGTAAAACGTCTAACCGATGGTACGATAGTGACTTCAGCGGCTGATACCACCCCTGGGGATGCGCTAATTACGGAGTTACGCCAGGGTAGCGTTAGCAGCACCGTGACAGGCATCAGCACAGACTTGACCGACCCCACCAGTCACCACACGGACTCAGACTGAACTGGCAAATCAGGCTCTAGCTTGTACTTCTTTTACCTTGCTTGACCACGAATTCTGGATGATTTTTGTCTTCCGGATGTCCGCCTACCAGCGGAATAAGGGTTCTTTGATGTTCGCAGTTCAAGCCGAACCCGTGTACCCACCAGTTCAAATGCTTTACCAAAAGTACTTGCGATGTATCGTAGGTAGTTCGCTGGCAACTGTTCAAGCATATTGCCATGTAACACGACGGTTGGTGGGTTTTTGCCGCCCTGGTGGGCATACTTGATCTTTACCGGACGGCCCTGCCGCAAAGGTGGAGCGTGACGTGTCATGGCCTCTCTTAACACAGCATTGAGCCGGGAAGTTGGCATCTCAATCCAATTGGAGCGCAAAGCGGCCATCACTGATTTGACCACATCGGTAACTCCACTGCCATACAACGCGGAGATATAGAGTGTATGGTGTTCGGGCAAGAATGGAAATCGCCGATCCAACGTCCGACGGAGATAATTTTTGTCCCGACGTTCCATTCCATCCCATTTATTGACAACCAGCACCACACTCCGGCCACTCGCCTGGATCAGGCCAGCGATTGTGAGGTCCTGTTCTAGTACCCCTTGCCGGCCGTCAAGAATATGCACGACAACCTGCGAATCCGCTATCGCCTGAAGGGTCTTCACCACAGAAAATTTCTCCAGCGACTGTGTGACTCTGGAGCGACGACGTACACCTGCCGTATCAATCAACATTAATGGCTGATCGAATCTATCTAAGGCAACTTCGATACTATCCCGCGTGGTGCCCGGTTCGTCAGTGACGATTACTCTTTTTTCCGACAGCAACGCATTCGTTAACGTAGATTTACCGACATTGGGTCGCCCAATGAGCGCTACACGCGGACGATCAGATTGTTCAGGCTTATGTTCTACGCTCGGAAACTCAGTCTCCAGCAACATAAGAAGATCGACAACACCAAAACCTGTTCTTGCCGATACCGCTCTTGGGATCCCTAAACCAAGTTCATTAAACTCGGCTGAAACGATGTCCGGCTCCAGGTCCTCCACTTTGTTGACGACCACGAAAACCTTTTGGCCACTTTGCCGCAACCGTTTCGCTATTTCAAATTCCTCGGGTACAGCACCAGCACGCCCATCTGTCAAAAACAGCAGAGCGTCGGCTTCACCTAATACGTGCTCGATCTGCTCTTGAACCGCGATTTCGATCGCACCACCTCTGGTCGTAAGACCACCAGTATCAACAACCAAGCACCGTAAACGACCCTGAAGACACATTCCATAAATCCTGTCTCGAGTCACACCGGGTTGATCATCTACCAATGCTTTGCGACTGCGGGTCAGTCGATTAAACAGCGTCGACTTACCCACGTTGGGTCGGCCAATGAGTGCGATAACCGGGAGCATCGTATTTCACCTTCACCAAGTGGAAGGTGTTAAAAATTGTTTTCCTCAGCTGCCCTCGTCAAGCAGCCAGGCTGTAATCGTACCTTGTTCTGACAATGTATAAAATCCTTCGAAATCCTGACTGACTGACGTTGCCATAATTGCGCCAGCACGGACTCGACCTCGACCCTTTAGCTGACCTGTGTTTACATCCATTACATGAACATAACCCTGATAGTCGCCGGCCACACAATACTTAGAACCTGGAATCGCGATAGGATTCGTTACCCCTCTGCCCTTGAGTCGATCCTGCTTCCATACCTCGATACCAGTCTTTTGGTCAAGTGCCACCACAACACCGTCATCCAGTGTTATTAGCAATTCATTGTCACTGACAGCCAGGTTCCTTAAGGTAGATCTTGGCATCTTCCACTCTACTTTTTGAGCCGTTAAGGAAATCGCATACACCTTATCCTGGTAGGCGGCCACAAACAGCCGGTTACCTGCTATCAGAGGATCTGCATCAATATCGATCAGGCGGTCTATCTGATTGGACCCCCGAGGACGGGAAATCGGCGTTTTCCAGAGCTCCCGCCCAGATTCGGTGTCTATCCCGGACAAGTGACCAC
This sequence comes from Gammaproteobacteria bacterium, assembly GCA_022450155.1. Classification (NCBI taxonomy): domain Bacteria; kingdom Pseudomonadati; phylum Pseudomonadota; class Gammaproteobacteria; species Gammaproteobacteria bacterium. The sequence goes on from JAKUQR010000005.1 coordinate 76,522, forward strand.
TGGCGTAACCAACCACTACAATTTCATCAACCTGGACAGGCACAGACAGCCCTCGAACACTGAGCGAAGGTACATTATTTCTTAAACGCCAACTAACCGTGCCGGAGTTCTTGTCCAGACCGATAACTTGGCCGTCCCCTGTCCGAACAATGATACGCTCGTCTGCGACGATGGGCCGCGCAAGCACTTCTGCGCCAACAGTAGACTGCCACAGCAAATTTCCGTCAGTCGCATCTAGGACCAGCAGTTGCCCCTCCGTCGAAGCCACGACCACAATTCCATGTCCGAACCCGACCCCTGCTGAAATCTCCAATTCCGAATCCACCTGCCAGACAACAATGCCCGTAGCAGCATCCAAGGCGTAAACCTTACCCCCCGGTTCTGCCGCGAATATTCGTGACCCCTCGACTAATGGCTGCAGCAGAATATTGGCCGAATCGTAGGATTCCCCAGTATCAAATCGCCAGATGGGTGCCACCTTGAAAGAGGATTGCTCGGGTACAACTGCAGGTGGCGGGCCTTCACGCATAAAATGAATCGGGCGCGGTGCACAGCCGACCACCACTGTGACCACAATGGTCACGGCTAACAACTGCTTAATCACTGGTTGCTACCGATACTACCCGCATAGTTTCGTTTGGACGTGAGTAAGGCCCTGGAGGAAGATGCCGGTGCAAGTGCCTGAAGCGCTCGATCGTAGGCCTCCGCGGCGTCAGAGTACTTGTGCTGCGCAACAAGAATATCGCCGAGAACTTCCGGGTACTCGGACTCAAAACCACCGACATCGTCTGTGGTTACCAACTCTTGTGCCCGAACCAGGTCACCCGCTAACAATGTCACTCGGGCCAGCCGAAGCCGAGCGAGCTGACGCATCGCTGGATCGTTTGACTTTGTCATGACATGGGTGAGTGCTTCCATGGCATTCGAAAGCTCGTTATTTTTTATCGCCAGTTTTGCGATCATCAGGTAGGCCATATCGACATATGGTGTGGACCGGTAGTCCTTAGCGAGCATCTGTGCTCGATCTTGTGCCTGCTCGACCGAACCGGATTCATCGTATGCCAGCATTTCCTGGAACACGTCAGATGCCGATAAAGCACGATTCTCGGTATACACCTGCCAACCTTTGAAACCGCCAACTCCAGCGACACCGATAGCGACTCCCGCCACCATTCCCATGCCATTCTTCTTCCACCACGCTCTTAGTTTTTGAGTGTCATCATCTTCGGCAACATGAATTTCCAGTATTTTGTCGTTCTCAGCCATCATCACCCTCGCTCGTTACTTTTGCTTCACTCAACCTACAACAAACATAATTAGCGAGTTCCGACTCGTTGACCTGAGTCTGGTCACCAGACTCACGCAATGATTTAACGGTGGCATAGCCGTTCGTAAACTCGTCATCGCCAATCACAACGAGTAATTGAGCACCACTCTGATCCGCCCGCCGAAGTTGACGTTTAACCGCCCCACCCCCGCAATTAACGACAGTATGTATTCCAGTATCGCGAAGCTTCTCGGCAGTCTTCAAGGCGTAACTCATCGTATGACTCCCAATAACGCACACCCAGACATCGGGTTGATTGTTCACGGTGGAGCCCGCAATGTTCTCGTAAACCTCGACCAAACGTTCAACACCACACGCAAATCCTGCAGCCGGTACGGGTTGACCACCCAGTTGCAACACCAGACCATCATAGCGGCCGCCAGCACACACGGCGTTCTGTGCTCCAAGCAAATCAGTTGTCCATTCAAATACAGGTCCCGTGTAATAGTCCAGCCCCCGAACTAATCGGCTGTTGACTTCAAACTCAATCCCGTTCTCAGACAAAATAGTTTGCAAAAGCGAAAAGTCGTCTTTCGACTGACCGTCAATAAAACTGAGTAGATCCGGAGCCTCAGCCAATATCTGCCTGGTCTGCGGGACCTTACTGTCCAGTATGCGTAGCGGATTTCGATCAAGTCGCCGTTGGCTGTCTGGATCAAGATCATCTCGGTGTCGATCGAGATAGGATTTGAGCGCCTCACGGTACAACCCACGCGCCTCCGGGTCTCCCAGGGTGTTAATCTCGAGCGTCAACCGACTGAGTCCGAGTTGCCGCCAAAGCCTAGTCCCGACCATCATGATTTCAGCATCAATATCCGGGCCTGACCATCCCAAGGCCTCGATTCCAAACTGCTGAAACTGCCGATAGCGACCTTTCTGAGGTCGTTCCCGCCGAAACATCGGCCCCATGTACCAAAGCCGGTGGTGTTGATTGTGCAAAAACCCATGCTCGATTCCAGCCCGCACACAGGCCGCAGTCGCCTCGGGTCTCAGAGTCAAGCTGTCGCCGCTGATATCATCAAACGTATACATTTCTTTTTCAACGATATCGGTCTGTTCACCAATTGATCGCTTGAAAAGCTCCGTCCGCTCAAGCAGTGGCGTCCGTATTTCTCGGTACCCATATGAATTGACAACCTCACGAATTGCGCTTTCTACCCGGTACCAGACATCGGATCGCCCTGGCAGCAGATCATTCATACCGCGCACAGAATTGATCTTCTCCACCTGGAGCTATTCTCCCCGACCTTGGTTTGTGATGGCCCTATGCTTGCCACCGATCTGAGTGATGCCGACTTGAAAACGGATTTGCCCACCATTATCAGGAGATGGGATCTCGACCACCTTTCCGTCATAGAGCACCCGGACGCCTTCGGACACACGCAAGCGAACATCGAATGGGGGCGTTCCAGATAGCGTGACTACTTTACCCGATGGCAAATAGCGCCGAAGGAGTTCATCACCTTCACCATCATACACTATGACCTGACTACCGCGTTTAAGCACAATGGTGATCTTGTGCCTCGACTGAGCCACGACTCCGGGCAAACCGGACTCCCGACCTGCGAGGACTTTGGACTGCTTTAGCTTAATCCCCTCTACTGGCGTCTCTGAAGTGTCGAATCCGCTACTGCCGGCAGGAGTGGATTCTGCTCGTGACAATCTTACCTGTGCTACAAAACCCGTCTGCACCAGTACGTCTGCAACGGGATTGATTGCCGACCGCTCCGGAGCCACGTTTGTTTGTAAAATCTGCTTTTTGCTTTGTTTCTTCTTTACGCTTGTATTCCGCGATAGATCAGTCGTAGTCGGGCGTACGGCTATTTGTTTAGAATCCGGTGTCGGGGAAACAGTCTGGTCGTTACGCATCGCTACTGAATCATCACCCACTGTCTGCTGTGACTCGCCCAACCTTGTACCAGCAGTTGATTCAGCTTCGCCAATCTTGTTGTTATTTGTCACAGAAGATGGTGCAACCTGTATCACGCCAATGACTTTTCCCTCCTCCGTCACCGTCGAGCCTTTATTCGAGACCGACTCAGCCTCACTGGTTTTCTCAGATCGCGTGTCGACTGGAACAGGTTCCTTCTGAATCTTTGCCAGTTCATCGTTGAGTTCGTTGCTGGCGAGATCAATTCTCTCGACATCGCCGGATCTCTTTAGATAGGCACCATAAAGCCCACCCACAACAACGATCATCACGACGACAGTGACTACCCAGCGATAATGAATCGCAATGGGCTGCCGGTGGTTAATATTTTCTGTGATCGTACCCGGTCCATCTTGGGTCGGCGGCAGAAACTTTTCATGCTGCTGTATGGCACTTTCGACATTGACGTTGACCAGTTTTCCATAGCTGCGTAAATAACCGACCACATACGTCCATCCAGCCAACTGATCGTAGTCGTCGTTTTCAAGCGCCTGAATAATATAGGGCAGCAAATTAAGTTCATCCGCGACCTCTTTCTCGCTCCAGCCATAAAGCTGACGAGCACTGCGCAATAGCTCACCGGGTGTAGAGCCAGTCCTGTCACCCATATCAGCCACCTTGAGCACCCGAAATCAGCTGTTTCACTTCAGCAGCTTGCGGGCTATCGGGATAAGACGTACGCAGCAGGTACGCATAGTGCTCCACCAGCGAGTCGGACCCAAGCTCCCTCTCGTTGTTCACTGCCAGCAGCAAACTGTCCGGGGTGGGATTACCCAGTTCAAAATACCGTTCCAGAAAACCACGCGCCGACAGGTGCCGGCCCAGTCTAAAACTCACGGCAGCAGTTTCGTACAACACAGGGCCATTTACTGGTTGAACCCGCAAAACCTTGGCGAGATGCTCGTAAGCCTGCTCATGCCGACCACTTAGATTCATACACACCCCTATCCGGTAGTGGCTGATATATCGACTGGGATTGAACGGGTCATTCAACGCAGTTGTCAGTTGGTCTATGCCCTCCAAATGAAGCCCCAAGGTGCATAGATAACTGCCGAAGTCGTTTCTGACCCGATAGTTACCTGGATCAGCAACAATTGCGTGTTCATAATGTTCACGGGCCAACGTTGTATGCCCGAGTTTCAACTTCAGCAAGGCCATCGCGTGGTGTGCACCCGAATGACCCGGACCGAGCGCCAATGCATATTCCAGCGCTTCTTGCGCAGCAGCCAAACGCCCCTGCTGGAGATATGCAAGACCCAGGCGTGTATGGAGATCAACTCGTTGAGGCACGCTCCATGTTTTCGATCCTTGGTCGTCAGTAACACAACCTGTGAGGAGGATGATGACGACGGTCAAGGCTGCAACGTTTAACTTCAACATTGTGCTATCGCCTGTTCGTGTTTCCAGCGTCTTCTGGTTCGATCTGTAAAATGGCCAGCGAGCTGCCCACAGGCAGCCTCGATATCCTTACCCCGAGTGCGTCGTGTGACCGTCATTAAACCAGAGGATAATAGAATCCTCCGGAAAGCATCTATTGTACTTTGATCACTACATTCATATTCTATTCCAGCCGATTTATTGAAAGGAATAAGATTGATTTTTGCTGGCAGGCCATACAACAATCGGGCCAGTGCTTGCGCCTCCCCTGCTGAATCATTGACACCCTTAAGCATTACGTATTCAAAAGTTACTTGGCGTTTGTTTCCGCCAGCTGCATAACGACGACAAGATTGCAACAGCTGTTCTATCGGATACTTCTGGTTCAATGGAACAAGCTCGTCTCGGAGTTTGTTATTTGTCGCATGCAACGACACTGCCAGACTTACAGGACAGTCCAGAGCAAGTCTCTCTAACGCGGGCACCACGCCCGCCGTGCTTAAAGTGATTCGCCGGCGCGACATGCCAAACGAAAGATCATCCAGCATCAAATGCAACGCGGCAACAACCGCGTCATAGTTCAATAAAGGCTCACCCATCCCCATCATCACAACATTGGTTACTGGCCTATCCCCGTAGCCAAGTGCCTGCAAATCCGTCTTAACGACCAGCAGCTGTCCAATGATTTCGGCGGTGGTAAGATTCCGACTAAATCCCTGCCTGGCGGTGGCACAGAACGTGCAGTTAAGCGAGCAACCCACCTGGGCAGATACACATAAGGTACCGCGGTCGTCTTCAGGGATGAAGACAGTCTCGATACAGTTGCCATCTTCAAGTCGCAGCAACCATTTTCGAGTGCTGTCTGAAGATTGCCGGACTGTAACTGTTTCAGGAACAGAGATCTGCGCCAACTGCTGGAGCTGATCCCGCAAAACCTTGCTCAAATCGGTCATCTGAGAAAAGTCATTTACCCCGCGTTGATAGACCCACCGCAGCACCTGGCGGGCATGAAACTCACGAGCACCCAGACTCGCGAAGAAACTCTGCATTTCGATGCGAGCCATGCCGATCAGGTTTTGACGTTCAGGCTCAGTCATTACATTTCAATTGCGACTGCAAATGTCAGACGGATCAAAAAAGTAATTGATCTCCTGTAGGGCTGTGGTCAGCCCGTCAGATCCATGAACAGCGTTCGCCTGTACTGACTCTGCAAAGTCGGCACGGATGGTTCCGGCCGTGGCTTCTGCCGGATTGGTGGCACCCATCACGCCGCGGTTTTGTTGGATGGCCGCTTCACCCTCTAGGACCTGAACGATTACCGGACCCGAAATCATGTACTCAACCAGTTCACCGTAGAACGGTCTATCCTTATGCACGGCGTAAAAGGTCTCTGCTTGCTCACGACTCAAATGCATCATTCGGCAGGCAACGATTTTGAGTCCTGCCGATTCAAAACGATCCATAATCTTGCCGATTACATTCTTAGCAACAGCATCAGGTTTTATGATGGATAGGGTCTGCTCAATCGTCATTGAATACTCCGGCTTGGTGGGGTGAATTGGGTTAAATTGGGTTGGCTGACTGTGTTGCGCTTCCATCCAAGTTTACCGACACAAAACACGGAACCAGAAGTCGTTAGCGGGCACTACTGACAGCATCGCGTAACTCTATGATTTTATTACCTGCGTATAACCTCGGCAATCAAAGTATCGGCTTGCACTGCGATGACACTAACGTTGACAAATTCACCGATGTCGCCGGTGCAGACATCTACTTTAACCGGCATATAGTTGGCTAACCGTGCGTTATAACCAGGCATCGGCCGGGTTGACGAACGCTCAATCAAAGCCTCGCTCGATCGACCAGACCATGAACGGAGTGCGCGATGGCGCCATTTCGCGCTCTCTACCCTGATCAAACTGGCGCGTTCACGTCGCAGCTCGAGAGGCACCTGGGCAGGAATGCGTGATGCAGGTGTACCGTCACGGAGCGAATAGGGAAATACATGGGGATAGAGGATCTGCAGATCCTCTACTGCGTTGACAGTATCCCGAAACTGTTCATTCGTTTCGGTCGGGAATCCGACCATCAGGTCTGCGCCTAGCACCAAATCCGGTACCATTTCTTGTGCCCTTATTACACGCTCGTACAATAGTTCTCGACTGTAACGCCGTTTCATACGTTTGAGAATCAACGTATTGGCGCTTTGAATCGACACATGAAGATAAGGGCAGAATCTCCCGCCAGACGACAATTGTTCTAGCAGTTCATCCGTAATGTGGTGAGGGTCAATCGAGCTCAGTCGAACTCTGAAATCCCCGCTCAGATCATCTATTTTCTTGAGCAGTCTTACCAGCCCAGCACCTTGAACTTCCGCCGGATCATTTGTCTCTGAAGTACGAAACGATCCCAGGTCAACACCGCAAATTACGATTTCATGGTGCCCCTGGGATATGAGCTGCTCAACCTGCTCAAGTACTGCAGAAACCTCAAATGAACGGCTAGGACCCCGCGCTTTATGAATGACGCAAAAAGTACATGAATGATCACACCCCTGCTGTACCTGAACGAAGGCCCTCGTCTGGTCATCATAACGGGGCACCAACTCCGGCGGCATGCAAGACCCGTTACCCAGACCGTAGTCAGAATACTTGTCCGCTTGGTCCTGCAGATCGCTGCTTACCGTGTTTGCACGCAAAATCTCAGGGATGCTGAATTTCGCGTCGTTTCCCACGACCAGATCAACCCCATCGATTTCTGTGAGTTCGTTTGGGGCGAGTTGCGCGTAGCACCCTGTTACAACGACTTTGGCACTGGGGTTACGCCGTAGCACCCGCCGTATCTCTTGGCGGGTCTGGCGGTCGGCTTCTCGAGTTACGGTACAGGAATTAATGACATATAAATCGGCTTCCTGGCTCGAATCCACCATTGTCCAGTGATCACGAATCAGCCCCTGCGCGATAATATGAGACTCGTAAACATTGATTTTACAACCTAAGGTCTTCACAGCCGCGCGGCGACCGGTCGCGTTTAGACTATCAGGCACAGCAGATTCAACCCGCGTCGTCATGACAGTAATACCGTAAAGAGAAAGGGCGCCGCGGCGCCCTCAACGAAAGAATTCGGAGCGGATACTGGGTCAGTCGACTGTAAAGCTCTCGCCACAGCCACATTCATCTTTTGCATTGGGGTTTTTGAACTTGAAAACCGCTGACAAACCGTCTGCCTGATAATCTATCTCCGTGCCGTCGAGGTACTTGACACTGTCACTATCTACGATGACGTTAACCCCTTGGCTCACGTATATACTGTCCTTTTCGTCGATTTTATCCGCATAGTCCACAACATAGGCCAGACCGGAACAACCTGTCGTTTTTACACCCAATCTAAGTCCTTCGCCGTAGCCGCGTACGCTGAGATATTCCCGTACACGAGTTGCAGCTGCTTTGGTCAATGTTATCGTCATGGCTTAATTTTCTTCTTTGTTGCTGAGAGCCAATTTGCCTCGGACTCGCATATTTCCCAGCATTACAGTCGTTAGTCTAACATGCAACGACTGCCTCATGGTCCCTAATCCTTACGACAGTAGCACTGAATCGAGGTCAATATGCCACGCAAAATATTGACCTCATCCTCGCGCAGAGGCGTACGACTGAATATACGCTTTACCTTGCGTAACAGTTTCTGGGAAGGCGTTTTTAGAAATCCTGTTTCAATGAGCATATCTTCCAGATGCTTGTAAAATCCTTGAACCTCTGACGAGGTAGCCAGTCGTTCTTGATCGGAAACTAATTCTGTTTTGTGAGCATCCGGTTCAAAAGTTTTCTTAAGCTCGTACACCATGATCATAACCGACGCTGCCAGATTAATTGACGCAAACCCCTCTTCCACCGGAATGCGAACATGATACTGGCAACGTTCAAGCTCACTATTAGTCAAACCAGAAGCTTCTTGACCGAATACGAAGGCTATTTGATCTGTCAAGACTCGCTCTCTTACTTTGGCCATGACAGCTTTGGGGGAAAACTCAACCCAACCCACCGATCGTTGCCGTGCGGTCGTACCAATCACAAGTCCACAGTCGGCCACCGCATCATCCAGGCTTTCGCAGACTGTTGCACGTTCGAGTAGATGATCGGCGCCGGCGGCGCGAACCGTAGCTTCGCCCGATGGAAACGTTTGTGGTGCAACGAGATAAAGGCGATCAAGACCCATGTTCGCCATTGCTCGGGCAGTGGCACCGATGTTACCAGGATGGGTCGTGTTAACCAGAACGATTCTTATTCGGTCGAGTCTCATATACCACCTCGTTTGATGTTTAGAGCATATACCGCCAGGGCTACAATCCGTTATCCTGTATTCATCAGCAACAATCAGCCCTCCCGGCCAAAATTGCTGTCTACAGAGACCAGTCAGCAATTAAAGGAAACCAATCCATGCATCAAAGGCTTAATCATCCAATGCTCAACACTGCCATCCGAGCTGCACGACAATCGGGGCGTATTATTCTAATGCACTACAATCGCCTTGATCGCCTCGAGGTAACCTCCAAGGGTCGTAATGACTATGTCAGTCAGGCCGATACCGAAGCTGAGGAAGCCGCATTAGAAATCCTAACCAGCGCGTATCCAGAGCATGGTGTCCTCGCCGAAGAAAGCGGCATACGGGAAGGAGGTGACTACACATGGGTCGTTGACCCACTGGACGGGACCACCAATTTCCTCCATGGGTTCCCACAGTTTTCGGTCTCCATAGCTGTGCTACGCGGTCAAACAATCGAACATGGGGTTGTTTATGATCCACTTAGAAATGAGCTGTTTACCTCAACTCGAGGCCAAGGGGCTCAGCTTAACGAACGGAGAATACGCGTCAGTTCTGTTGCCCGACTTGAGCAATGCTTGCTCGGCACTGGGTTTCCTTTTCGGGAAATAGAAAACTTTGACCATTGGATGAAGACGTTTCGGAAGCTAACTATGAAAACGTCCGGAGTCCGGCGAGCAGGATCAGCAGCACTGGATCTTGCTTATGTTGCTGCAGGGCGGCTCGATGGGTTTTGGGAATTCGGATTGCAGCCCTGGGATTGTGCCGCAGGGGCGCTGCTGATTCGTGAGGCCGGTGGCCTGGTGTCTGACATGGACGGCGACCAGCAATTTCTCGAAAATGGAAACGTAACGGCAGGTAACCCCCGAATTTTTGACGACCTGCTGAAATCATTACGTCCATAGACACTCCAATGGTAAAAGCTCGTGACTCGACCCAGAGTGGGCATACACCCATGATGCGCCAGTATCTGGAGATCAAATCGTTACACCCCGATACACTGGTCTTTTATCGTATGGGTGATTTTTACGAACTGTTCTATGCAGACGCAGAGAAAGCATCCCGCCTGCTCGATATTACGCTAACAACCCGAGGTCAATCAGCAGGCCGGCCCATTCCCATGGCTGGCGTACCTGCCCACAGTGTTGACCAGTACCTGACCCGCCTGCTTCGACAGCGTGAGCCTGTCGCCATTTGCGAGCAAGTTGGTGTTGCAGGCAAAAGCAAAGGTCCTGTGGAGCGAAAGGTTATTCGGGTCATAACGCCGGGTACACTGACCGACGAGAACCTGCTTGATGAACGGCTGGAAAACAGCATTGCAGCAGTCTATGTGGACGGGTCCAAATGTGGTTTAGCAGTATTGGAAGTCTCAAGCGGGCGTTTCTACGCCTGTGAACTGCCAGATCCCACGGAATTGTCCAACGAACTTGAACGTACGGCACCAGCTGAATTGCTATACCCAGAAGAGGCTGATCCCGATCTGTACCCCCGGATCAAGTCAATATCTTCCCGCAACATCCCCTCCTGGTACTATGATCTGAACCGTGCCAGTCAACGCTTGTGTGAGGTCTTTGGCACTCATGACCTGAAAGCTTTTGGTAGCAATGATTATCCGACTGCAACATCAGCTGCCGGCGCGCTGGTGCAATACGTACAAGATGTCCATGAAAATGCATTGGCACATGTCGACGGCTTAAAAATAGAGAACTACTCCAATCATGTTCTGCTCGATGCCTCAACACGCAGAAACCTAGAAGTTGAAAGATCCCATGGAGCCGGCGGCCAATCGCTGCTCCATCTTTTTGATCGTTGTGCAACCAGCATGGGTAGCCGACAACTCCGGCGTTGGATAACCCGACCCACAAGAGATCGTCACGAACTTAATATCAGGAATGACTCAGTCGAGGAGCTCCTCGACAACCGTACAGCAGAAATTTTTGAGCAACTCAGGCAAATTGGTGATCTAGAGAGAATTCTGTCACGAGTTGCCATAGGCTCGGCACGGCCGTTTGACTTGGTTAGGCTCAGGCAAGGTTACCGCGCGCTGCCGGAATTGGTCGATAAGCTTAAGAATTACAACAGTGAGCGACTGATTCAAATTTCCAGACTGGCTGGTCCCGAACCCGAAACTCTCGGGCTGCTAGACCGAGCCATTGATGACGAACCTGCGGCACAATTGCGCGATGGCGGAGTGATCCGTACCGGATTCGACCGGGAGCTTGATGAACTCCGAGAGTTGCAAACCTCGAGTACAGCGCGGCTGCTTGAATTCGAAAAAATGGAGCAGGAAAATTCAGCAATTCGTGGTCTGAAAGTAAAATTCAACCGGGTACACGGTTACTACATAGAAATACCAAGATCCCGAACCGATGATGCGCCAGCTCATTATCACCGCAAGCAAACGCTCAAAAACGTTGAACGTTATTCGACTGACGAACTGAAGTCGTTCGAAGATCGATTGCTGGGCGCCAAAGAAAAAGGGCTGGCCCGTGAGCGTCTGCTTTACGACCGAGTATTAACCCAACTGCAGCCGGCTATATCGCGGCTACAGCGCGGTGCACAGGCACTCTCAGAGCTAGACGTTCTGGATACGTTTGCAAGACGAGCAGAAGAACTTAGATTGTGCCGTCCTCAGTTGACCTCTGAGTCTGTACTGCAGATAAAGGCAGGGCGCCATCCAGTAGTCGAACACAGCCAGGATGAACCATTTATCAACAATGATCTCGAACTGGGCCCGCACAACCGGATGCTGATGATTACCGGACCAAACATGGGTGGGAAAAGCACCTATATGAGACAGACCGCCTTGATCGTTCTACTTGCACACACCGGAAGTTTCGTACCCGCAGATGAGGCAATAATAGGCCCGGTCAGCCAAATTTTTACACGCATAGGGGCGTCTGACGACCTTACTGGGGGTCGCTCGACCTTCATGGTCGAAATGACTGAGATGGCCTACATCCTTCGCAACGCCACTCGTGACAGTCTTGTGCTGGTAGATGAAATCGGCCGAGGTACCAGCACGTTCGATGGTCTTGCCCTGGCCTGGTCCTGTGCACTTGACTTGGCTGAAAGGGTTCAAAGTTTCTCCCTTTTCTCTACCCACTATTTTGAGTTGACCTCGCTTCCTGAATCATCCGGGAATATGGACAATGTTCATTTAGATGCCATTGAACACGACGGCAAGGTAGTCTTTCTCTACAAAGTCAAACCTGGGCCAGCAAACCAGAGCTATGGTCTTCAGGTTGCTCGATTGGCTGGAATCCCAGAATCGATCCTGATTGACGCGAAACAGCGACTGTCTAATCTGGAACAAGGGCACTTGCAGGACATCTCAAAGCAAACTGATCAGCTAACGATATTTTCAGACCCTGACCGTGAGCCACTGAAGCGTCTCCGCCAGTACCTTGAGAGAATCGACCCCGAATCAATCAGCCCTCGAGACGCCCTGGACCGATTGTATGAGCTTCGTCGACTTTTAGAACAGAACGGTTCAGGCGTTTAGTGGTTTACGATCTACTCAAAGTTACCTAGAATTGCCCTGAACAACGCGGCGCCCGCGTTTAGCAGGCAGCTGTGACAGCCAAGACCGGAGAATTTTTATGACTTACGTAGTCGTCGATTCGTGTATCCGCTGCAAATTGACTGATTGTGTTGAAGTGTGTCCCGTCGACTGTTTTCACGAAGGGCCCAACTTCCTTGTGATTGATCCAGAAGAGTGTATCGACTGCAGTCTGTGTGAACCAGAATGCCCGGTAAATGCCATCTACGCCGAAGAAGACCTGCCTAAAGACCAACAGGAGTTTATGGCTCTGAATGTCGAACTGTCCGCTTTGTGGCCAGTCATTACAGAGATGAAGGACCCGCCCGCTGACGCTGATCAGTGGCGTGAGGTAACTGGGAAACTACAATACCTGGAGCGCTGACATTAATGCTGCTACGACCATAGCGTTAAAACATAAAAAGCAGTCTCAGTCTCGAAAATTCGTATATTGCAGAGGCACCGGGGTATCCTCGTTCTTCAAAAACGATATCACTGTCTGCAGATCATCGCGCTTCTTACCCGTAACCCGAATCTGTTGGCCCTGGATCGCTGCCTGGACTTTTAGTTTCTGGACTTTTATTTGTTTAACCAGCGACTTAGCCAGTTCGGTATCGATCCCGTGTCGGATCTGAATCTTTTGCTGTGCCTTCCCCCCACCCCGCTCCTCAACCTGCCCTCTCTCAAGACAACCCACATCAACCCCACGCTTGGAGAGTTTAAGTTCGAGGATATCCAGAGCCTGGCCAACTTTGTACTCGTCATCCGCAAGGACCGTTAACACAGATTCCGCCTGTTCAATCTGGGCATCACTGCCTTTGAAGTCATAACGATTTTTTATCTCCCGATTGGCTTGGTCAACAGCATTCTGGACCTCATGCCACACCACTTCGCTCACAATATCAAATGACGGCATTTCAATCTCCTCTAACTATTCCGGCGTATGCTCAGCTTCCGATACCGGTTCATCGTATTATCCATGACCATGCACTGTTAGCGAAATTCAGATGTCAAGAAAATATATTAACCCTGATGATCAACTGAAGCAGAGCATTGGTCATGAGACCAGCAATCAGATCGTCGCCCACAATACCCAACCCACCTGAAAACCTCCGCTCAACGGCATTAATCGGGGGCGGCTTGAAAATATCGAGCGCACGGAACAGTACAAATCCGGCCAGCAAGGACCATGGTGTTAAGGGTACAAACGCCATCGCAACGAGGAATCCCGCCATCTCATCGACTACGATAGAAGGATCGTCGGTACCGTCCATCTGCTTTTCAGCCACAGCAGCCACATACACAGCGCCCAGAACAAACACCAGCAAAAAGATCAGAAATACCTCGACTGACCAAACAAGCTGAAGGCACACCAATGGAACCGCCACGGCAGTTCCCACCGTACCGGGCGCAACCGGCGAACAGCCTGCGCCAAATCCGCGCGCCAGCAGGACGGCCGTTCGATTGTGGAGTTCTGACATGTCGCTCGTACCAGTCATGACCACTCGTGACGGTAACCCGCCCAAATCCCCGTTAAATCGTGATTATCTGTTCCCGTTAACGCTATACCTGCGTGCGACCGGACCGATCCAATACAAGTGAGGTTGATGTTGCACTTGTCTTTCAATTGCTCAATCGGCAATCGCTGTGCTGGATTCGCTGTAAAGCAGATTTCGTAGTCGTCACCGCCGGTCAGCGCTTTTTGCCGAGCTAAAGATTCGCCACAAGCGCCGATAGCCTGCGGAGACAGTGGCAAACACGATGTGTCGACGCTCGCACCCAGCGTTCCACTTTCCTTAAGAATATGACCCAGATCCGCAAGCAAGCCGTCTGAGATGTCGATGCCCGCAGTGGCGATCGCACCAAGCGCAAGCCCCAGTTCTACTCTCGGTTTCGGCCGATTTAATCTGCCAACCAGGTAGCCCCTGTCATTGTCGCTCGCCCCAAGTACACCGCGCACCAGATCTAACCCGATAGCTGCATCCCCCAGCGTGCCTGAAACCCACACCTGATCACCCGCCTGTGCACCATTCCGCCTCAGTGCTGTCCCCGACTGCACTTGGCCGCCGACAGTGGCACTCACACAAAGTGGGCCTCTAGCAGTATCTCCTCCGATAAGTTCTACGCCAAATTCTGTCGCCAGTGAAAACAACCCCGTGCTGAATCCCTCCAACCAGCTTTCGTTCGCATCGGGCAACACCAGGTTCAGCAAAAACCAGCGTGGGGTGGCCCCCATCGCGGCAATGTCACTCAGATTGACCGCCAACAGTTTAAAACCCAGATCATGTGGAGTTGTTCCTTCAGGGAAATGTACACCCTCAACCAGGGTATCGGTCACAAGCACCAAATTTTTGTCGGTATCAGCTTTGACAACAGCACCATCGTCACCGATACCCACGACAACTTCTGAAGATCTACTGTCGCGGCGGAAGAATTGCTCTATGAGTCTGAATTCGTCCATTCTCGGCTGGTGACTTCATTGTCTTTTTCACTGCTGGATTCCACTACAGGCTTCTGGTTTACCAGAGCATCCAGAACCCCATTGACAAACCGAAATCCTTCCTCCGAACCGAACACACGTGACAACTCGATCGCCTCGTTAAGCACCACTTTCCGAGGAACATCAGGACGAAACAGCAGTTCGTACGTCGACAGCCTCAAAATTGCCCGCTCGACAGGATCAATCGAAGCCAGTTCCCTGGAAATGTATCGTTCAAGCTGGCTGTCTAGCAGCTGGCACTGACGCGGGACGTTTTCGATAAGATGCTTAAAATAGGAACGCTGAACGCCGACAAATGCCTCGTCATTGATGAAAGCATCTTCGATCTCACCAACGGATTGACCCGTGATATCCCACTGGTAGAGCGCCTGAACGGCGTTTCTTCTTGCCAGGTGGCGACTGTTATGTTTAATGGCCATGAACCCTACGGTTGCGATACATAGCCGACAACCTCCAGACCGAAACCCGAAATGGCATGAGTACGAAGTGGCGTTCCGAGTACCTTGACCATGCCGACATTCAGATCGGCTAGGATCTGACTGCCGGCGCCGAGCATCCTTAATTCCCGCCCTTCACCATCAGCGCCTACTTCTCCTCGCAGACGTTGATCGAGTGTTGTGGTGTCATCGGCATAAGCCAGCAGAACAAGTACACCTCCACCCTCCCCTGCAATACGTTCAAGGGCCGCATCTACTGACCACCTTCCAACCCCGCGGGCTTCCGCAAGCATGTCATAGACGCCCCGATGAGTCTGTACGCGAACCATAGCCGGAACATCAGGCCTAATTTCGCCACTCACCAGAGCGAGGTGGACATGCCTCAGTTCCACATCTTCGTAGATAATCGCGCGGAAAACACCATGACGTGTCTCTACTCTGTTTTCTGATACCCGCCAAACTGTGGGTTCATTCTTGAGTCGATAGCGGATCAGATCAGCAATAGCCCCAATGCGCAGTCCGTGTTTTCCACCGAACCCAACCAGGTCCGGCAAACGCGCCATGGAGCCGTCCGGATTCAGAATTTCGCAGATCACACTCGCGGGCTCAAAACCGCACAGTCGGGCCAGGTCTACGCCCGCCTCGGTATGCCCGGCCCGCGTCAACACACCTCCCGGCTGCGCCATCACAGGAAATATGTGCCCCGGAGTAACAATATCATCGGCAGAGGCTGCCTCACTGACCGCGGTGTGAATGGTGGTCGTCCGATCCGCCGCCGAAATACCTGTGGTGACACCTTTGGCTGCTTCGATTGAAACGGTGAAATTAGTCGAATAGCGTGAATTGTTGTCTCGAACCATCAAAGGCAAATTGAGACGCCGACACCGTTCTTCAGTGAGAGTCAGACATATCAAGCCGCGGCCATAGGAGGCCATAAAATTAATGTCATCAGCCGTGACACACCCCGCCGCTATAACGAGATCGCCTTCATTTTCACGATCCTCATCATCGACAAGGATGACCATTTTCCCGTCTTTATAGTCCTCAAGGATTTCCTCGATAGGACTCACTGAAATCTCTTTATTCGCTGTCATGGTTTCTTTCAAAGGTCAAGTCTGCCAGCACAGGCGGGCTCGATCACTAAGAGCAGTGCCGCAACCGATCCAGATAACGAGCGACCAGGTCTGCTTCCAGATGAACGCAATCACCCACTGAGCGCTCACCAAGCGTCGTCACCTCCAAGGTATGAGGCACAACGTTTACATCAAATTTCACAGCACTGGTCAGATCGTGCACGCCATTTACAGTAAGGCTGACACCATCGACTGTTATAGAGCCCTTTTCTGCCATGTAGGGTGCAATATCCCGATCACCACTGAAGGTCATTCGGACAGATCGGGCTGAGTCTTCACGCGACTCCAGATATCCGACACCATCAATGTGCCCCGTCACAAGATGGCCCCCATAACGGTCATTAAACATCATTGCGCGTTCGAGATTAACCATCGTACCGGTCTGGAGTAAATCCAGCGTCGACCGTTCCAGCGTTTCGACTGAAACATCGAATGTAACGAGTGTCTCGTTAATATTTACGACCGTTAGGCAAACACCGCTGACAGAAATGCTTTCGCCTAATTCCAGATCAGTAGCGCATAAGCCCTCGACGTTGACCTGAATCGACAGGTCTCCATCATGGTGCATCAGATCAGTAACCTTCCCCTGCGCAGCTACGATGCCGGTAAACATTGCTTACCCCGTGCCATCAGTACGGCCATAAGTCACCTTTAGGTCCCGCCCCAGACGAGAGATGTTCTTGATCTCTAACCGTACCCGGTTCTCGATATTGCGAATGCCGCGAATGACAAACATACCTCGGCCGCTAGTGCTCAGTATATCCGGAGAACTGTAGACAATGATCTCGTCGACCATATCCCTGGCAATAAATGCGCCTGCGACGCCTGCACCAGCTTCAACCATGACTTCGTTAACCTGCTTCTCTGCCAGCAACGTGAGCAATTGATCAAGATCTACCCGTCCATCGTTACCGACCATCTGAATGCATTCAGTTCGGTTATCAAAACTGTAATCAGCTGCCGGCTGAGCTGAAGTCACAACCAATACCGGCCCATCAACACTGAATAACTCAGCCCCCGGTTCCAGGCGCGCATTTCCATCCAGCACAACGCGCAAGGGTTGTTTGACTGGCTCATCCACCCGCGCATTCAGCCTCGGATCGTCCTCAATCACCGTCCCAATACCAGTAACCAGAGCACAACTCTGCGCTCGATAGTGATGGACATCCCGCCTGGCCTCTTCAGAGGTGATCCACTTGCTGCTGCCATCCATAGCGGCGGTTCTTCCATCCATCGTCGCGGCAACCTTGACACGCACCAATGGTCGACCTTTGAGCATACGCAATTCGAAGCCCGGATTAAGGGACCTCGCTTCGGATTCACAAACGCCTGAAAGCACCTCTACGCCGGACTGCTGCAAACTTTGAATTCCCTTTCCGGCGACCTTTGGATTAGGATCGATAGCTGCAACGACAATCCGTTCTATACCTGCTTTCATCAATTCCGCAACACACGGACCTGTTCGTCCTGTGTGATTACATGGCTCTAAGGACACATACAGTTGTGCACCGCGTGCTGCGGCTCCAGCGTTTTCAAGCGCAACGATCTCGGCATGCGGCCCGCCCGCCTGTGCATGCCAGCCTTCACCGACAATTACATCGTCCTTGACGATGACACACCCCACCCTGGGATTGGGTTTGCTCGTATACAGGCCCTTTTTGGCTAAGGCGAGGGCCAGCCTCATGTAGTGTTTGTCCTGATCGTTTTGCATAGGACCGCGTCTCATGCTTTCTTGACCGACTCGCCAGTACCAAGCAATGAAAGCTGGTCGGTGTCTATCTCTTGTTCTTTTGCGTGCCGCAAACGCTCGACCTCATCTGCAAACGCTGAAACATCCTCAAAACTACGATAAACAGACGCGTACCTGACATAAGCCACCTCGTCTATTTCGCGCAGGCTTTCCATGACAAACTGACCAATCAACGAGGACCGCACTTCCCGCTCGCCAGACAGCCTCATCGATTTCGAGATTCCCAGCAGTAAGGATTCGATATGATCCTGGCCGACGGGTCGTTTTTCCAGCGCCCGCATTATTCCGCGTCTCAACTTCTCCTCGTCCCACGCCTCACATCTGCCATCACTCTTGATCACCCGAGGCTGTTCTACTTCAAGACGTTCAAATGTCGTGAAACGATGATCGCAGTGCTGGCAGGCCCGGCGTCTGCGCACGGTATCACCCCCGTCACTCAGTCGCGAATCGATGACGCGTGTAGCGTCTGATGTGCAGCTGGGGCAGCGCAAGTTGGCCCCGATCGGAGCAGAAGCACCGCTGCATCAGGGCAGCGACTCTGCTTCCTCTCCTTCTTTCTTGGCCAAACGCATGTCTTCGCGCGTAATACGCAACCCGAGCACCACTGGGCTTGCGACGAAAATAGACGAATATGTTCCAACCAGTATGCCGATGAATAGAGCCACTGCAAAACCTTTGATAATCTCCCCACCAATCAGGATAAGCGTGACCACGACCAGCAGGGTCGTCAACGAGGTCAGCACCGTTCGTCTGAGAGTCTGATTAATCGCACTGTTCATGATTTCGACAATCGTTCCTTTTCGCATCTTGCGAAAATTTTCCCGAATCCGGTCAAAGACAACAATTGTGTCATTCAGCGAATAACCGATTACTGCGAGAACCGCGGCCAGTACCGGTAACGTAAATTCCAGCCCCAGCAGCGAGAAAAGCCCGACCGTGACCACAACGTCGTGGACAAGTGCGATCACCGCTCCCAATGCAAATCGCCATTCAAAGCGCCAGGCCACATAGGCCAGTATGCCAATCAGCGCGTACAGCATTGCCAGTCCTCCCTTTTCAGTCAATTCGCTGCCGACCTGTGGACCCACGAACTCAACTCGCCTCATCTGCACTGTGCACTCCCCCGTCTTGCCATTCTGGAATACACAGCGCTGACTCGCGTTCTCCGAGGACTGGGCAAGCGTCTCACCGTAGGGCATTCTCAGCGAAGACATAATGAGGCTGCTGGTTTCTGCTGCATCGGCTTCAGGGTTAGCCGGCAGTTTGATCAACATATCCCTGGATGTCCCAAAATACTGGACAGTGACGTTGTCGATACCCGAGCGCCGGAGATTTTTGCGCACTTCCTCGGCACTGACGGAATTGCTGTACGAAACCTCGACCAGAGTCCCGCCGGTAAAGTCGATGCCAAGATTCAGGCCTCTGAAAAACAACGACGAAAAACCAATCACAATGATCACAATGGAGATGACTGCCGCAATTCGGCGCCGGCCGATAAAATCTATCCGGGTATCTCGTTTAAGAAATTCCAAGCTCTTAACCCTCAGATCGCAAGGCTATTGACCCGCTTTCGACCGTACATCAGGTTAGCCAGTCCACGAGTTACGAAAATCGCAGTGAACATGGAGGTTAATATCCCGATACTCAATGTGACCGCAAACCCTTTGATCGGACCAGTCCCGAAATTGAACAGCACGATTGCCGCAATTAAGGTCGTAATGTTTGCATCGACAATGGTAGAGAGCGCACGATCGTAGCCGAGATGTATGCTGGCTTGCGGGGTATTGCCGTTCCGAAGCTCCTCCCTGATGCGTTCAAATATAAGCACATTCGCGTCCACAGCCATCCCGACGGTCAACACAATCCCCGCTACCCCGGGAAGCGTAAGGGTAGCCTGAAACATGGACAGTACCGCAACAATCAAGACCAAATTCAGACCCAGGGCGACATTCGCAAACAAACCAAAGGCCCGGTAATACAACAGCATAAACACGAGAACCAGCACAAACCCAATAACCACCGAAAGAAACCCCTGCTCAATGTTCGCCCGGCCAAGGCTGGGACCTACGGTCCGCTCTTCTATGATTTCCACAGGTGCTGCCAGCGAACCAGCTCGCAGCATTAGCGCCAGGTCGCGTGCTTCCGTGACACTGTCCAGGCCTTCGATCTGGAATCGTTTGCCCAGTTGATCTCTGATTACTGGTGCGGTAATGACTTCTTCGATACGCTCCCTGACTCGAACGGGTCTCCCCTGCTGATCCGTCACGACTTGGCCATCGGCACTGATCTTGGCGCGTGAACGCGTTTCAATATAGACGACTGCCATCCGCTTACCAATATTGTCTCCTGTTATCCGCTGGTTGATGCGGGACCCGACCGCATCAAGGGTGATGCTGACGATGGGACTTCCATTCTGAGTATCGATACTGGCCGCTGCATCGGCGATGTTCTCGCCCGAGTAGATCACCCTTTTTTTCAGTAGAATCGATCGACCATCGCGCAACTTGTAGAGCCTCGATCCCGGTGGCGTCTTTCCATTCAGAGCCGCCTCGAGGCTGTGCTCTTCGTCGACCAGCATCATTTCTAGTGTCGCCGTTCGTCCAAGAATGCGTTTCGCCCTCGCTGTATCCTGAACCCCGGGCAACTGAACCACGATCCGCCTGTCGCCTTGTCTTTGAACGACGGGTTCAGCAACGCCTAACTCATCGATCCGGTTCCTGAGCGCAGTGATATTTTGTGTCAGCGCGAATTCTGAAAGATCCTGTACCTCGGACTCGCTGAGACGCACAGTCAAAAGCTTCTCGCCCTGAACTTCGGCATCATCCACCACAAGCCCGGAAAACTCCCGTTGGATAAATTTCTGGGCTTCCTGTAGGCGGGAAACGTCGCGTAGCCATATATCAATGGTACCGTCCGGCCTATTGCGCACTTCCTTGTAACGCAGTTTTTCCTTTCGAAGCGCGGCCCGGATATCCGCAACGTAACGCTCTTGCGCCCGCCGCGCAACACTGTTCATATCGACTTCCATCAGGAAGTGAACCCCCCCTCTCAGATCAAGCCCCAGGTACATTGGCTTAGCCCCAACGCTTGTAAAGAGATCGGGCGCCGCCGGAAGTAGCGTCAGCGCTACCGTGTAACGATTCCCCAGTTCCCGTTCGAGCATGTCACGGACCCTAAGCTGATCATCGGGTGTAGCAAGTCGAACACTGATACCCCTATCGTCTTTGCGAATGGATCTATACGCCGATCCACTCGCATCAACCAATGACTGAATCTGTGCAAGATCGGACGACGTTAAGGTTGCACCGCGGGACCCCCTGATTTGTATACCCAAATCATTACCGAACATATTCGGTAAAGCATAAAAGAGGCCAGGGATGACCACCACAGCGATGATCAGCCACTTCCACCATGGATAGTGGTTCCGCATTTCGTACTAGGAACCGCCTGCAGAACCCTTGGGAATCATCTGAGCGATTGACGGCCGTTGCACTTTAACGTTCACTCCCTTGGCAATCTCCAGGGTCACAAAATTATTGTCAAGATCAATCACCCTGCCGAGCAACCCGCCACTAGTTGCAACGTCATCGCCTTTCTTGACTGATGCTACCATTTCTTTATGCTGCTTGGAGCGTTTCTGCTGCGGTCTTATCAATAGAAAGTAAAACAATACAAAAATGACCACCAAGGGCAGTAGACTTAGGTAACCGCTACCGCCGTCGCCACCCACCTGAGCCCATGCATCAGAAATGAGAAAACTCATCAAATTTATCCATTAGGTCGTTGGAAAAGCGTGTGATTATGCCACATCCTGTCCAGGTCCGAGATAACGCAAGAGGAAGCCTCTGTGGAAACTTTCAAACCGTTGCTCCTCGATAGACAGGCGAATCTCCCGCATCAACTGCCCGAAGAACCACAAGTTATGTATCGTACACAACCGCTGGCCCAACCCCTCGTTGTTGACGAACAAGTGCCGGAGATAGCTGCGGGAGTAAGCTGAACAGCAAGCGCAGCCGCAGGTCTCGTCTATCGGTCGCGTATCCTGCCGGTGGCGGGCATTTTTCAATTTAACCACGCCATCCCAGGTATACAGCCAACCATTGCGAGCATTTCGGGTGGGTAGCACACAATCAAAGATATCGACGCCGGCTGCAACACCTGTCAACAGGTCTTCGGGCTTTCCAACCCCCATCAGGTAGCGGGGGGCGTTGGCGGGCATCAGCGGCACACAATCATCCAGGATCTCATACATTTTCGTCTTAGGCTCGCCCACCGACAGGCCACCAAGTGCATAGCCATCAAAACCCAGTGATACCAAGGACTCCAGCGAACTTGATCTAAGTTCTGGAAAGACGCTGCCCTGTGCGATACCAAACAACAACTGCTTGCCGCCGGAGTGTGCTTCCCGACACCGCGCAGCCCAACGCATTGACAGGTCCATCGATTTTTTTGCGTCTTCGTAAGTCACCGGATAGTCGGTGCACTCGTCAAATGTCATCGCGATGTCCGAACCCAGTCCCTGTTGTACTTGCATCGACTGTTCGGGCCCGAGAAACACGGTTGAGCCGTCAAATGGTGATCGGAACGTAACGCCTTGTTCGTTGATTCGTCGATGCTCGGCCAGGCTCCAGACCTGAAAACCGCCAGAGTCGGTCAGGATCGGACCGTCCCAACTCATAAAATCGTGAAGCGTGCCGTGCTGCGCAATGACTTGAACACCCGGCCTGAGCATGAGATGAAATGTATTACCTAATATGATCTGAGCACCGCTGGCAGCTACTTCATCCGGTGTAACGGTTTTGACCGCTCCACGAGTACCTACCGGCATAAATAGCGGTGTATCGACTCGTCCCCTATCGAGAACCAGCACCGATCGTCGGGCCCTACCGTCGCGTGTCAAAACTTCAAACTTCATCCAGGTTTTCCGCCTTATTCAAAATCATACAATCTCCATAACTGAAAAATCGATATCTCTGCTTCAGCGCATGTTCATAGACCTCTCGAATCCTATCGATGCCCAAAAACGCACTGACCATAATCAGCAGCGATGACCGAGGCAAGTGAAAGTTAGTCAGCAGAACGTCCACTGTCCGAAACCGGTACCCGGGATAAATATATAAGTCAGTCTCACCTTCAAACGGTAGCAGCTGACCATTTTGGGAGGCCGTCTCCAGCGCTCGCACAACGGTCGTTCCCACACCGACCACCCGACTTCCATTACGCCTAGTCCGATTAACGACTCGAACCAGCGCCTGGTCGACCTTGAGCCACTCTTTATGCATTCTATGATCCTCAATGACCTTTGAACGGACTGGCTGGAAGGTGCCACTGCCCACATGAAGCGTAAGAAAGCCTATTTTCACCCCTGCCGTCTCTAGTCGGTCCATTAACCCCCCATCGAAATGAAGCCCGGCGGTGGGCGCCGCCACAGCGCCGGATTCTGCAGCAAACACGGTTTGATAACGGTCATAATCCTGTGAATTGGGTTGTCGCCGTATATAGGGCGGTAAGGGTAAAGAACCGTCGGCGGACAAAATTTTGTCGAAGACCGCACCCTCCAACGCTATCAATTGATAAAAATCTGAAGTACGCGACTGAACCTGCAACCGGTACCCACTTGAGGTTAGGAACTCCGACCCGGCCCGAACCAGGTTACTAGACCGAATCATTGCGAGGCAACGACTAGGGCCCAGTAGTCGTTCAACAACTATTTCCACCCGGCCGCCGCTGCCTGCCTTCACGGCACTGAGCCTGGCCTTGAATACCCGGGTATCGTTAAACACCAGAAGGTCCCCGGGTTCGAGCAAGCCTGGAAGATCTCGAACATGCTTGTCCGTCAGTCGACCCTCGCGTGTAACGGTCAGCAGGCGACTGTCTGAACGTCCGTAAAGAGGTTCCTGCGCGATGAGTTCATTCGGTAAGTCATACTCAAAGTTCTCTAACAACATGATTCGGCCTATATTGTCTACCGGTTAAAATTTAGGCTTGATCAATTCTCGTACTCGGCACAGAACAGTTACAACGACTGCGTCGTCGACGTTGAACTGGTTAGACCCCATCGTCTATGACGAAATATAGTGAGGTACACTTTATGTCACGCTCAAGTTCTTGCATTTACTAGTCGGAGCTCTTGTCATCTTGAATCCTTCGCTACCAATTGTCGACATTCGTTCTGGAACATCACCTATCGACGACCCAAGTGTCGCCCAACAACTGGATATGGCCCTTCAAAAACACGGCTTTTGCTACATCTCAGGTCATAACATAGCGACCGACAATATTGAAACGATATTCGACGCAACCCATCGCTTTCACGCGCTTCCAGAACCAGCCAAACAAAGCATCAAAATCAACCCATTTCACCGTGGCTACATTGGCTTCAACACCAGCACAGCTGTCACTTCTTCTGTTGAAAAACCAATCCGACCCAACTATTCCGAATCCTTTATGGCCATGCAGCCAGTCTTTCCTGATCACGCCCGATGGGGGACCGCGATTTTTGGGCCGAACCAATGGCCCAAACCTTTAATGCCAGCATTCAAAACCGAAGTCGAAAACTATTATGACGCAATGGAATACCTCGCTCTTGAGTTGGTCCAAAGACTTGCAGTGGCGCTAGGACAAGATCAACTTATTTTCGATCAAGCATTCGATGATCCAACGGTCTTTCTAAGATTACTTCACTATCCTGCTGTAGCCGATTCAACGGCTGCGGACGGGTACGGTTCGGCACCACACACGGACCATGGATTTCTAACCCTCGTCTCTCAGGACCTTACCGGGGGACTGGAAGTACTCACCAGGGATAATCAATGGATACCAGCTGTACCGATTCCTGACACCTTTGTACTCAATGTTGCAGATATGCTGTCGTACTGGTCTGGTGGTCGTTGGCCTTCAACTCCTCATCGGGTTTCATTGAGCCCCAAGGAACGCTACTCGGTAGCATTCTTTTTCGATCCTACCTTTGAGACACAAGTGCGGCCATTTCCGTCGCTCACCCGATCGGGCGGCAATGATTCGCCGGTTCATTACGGTAACTACCTTATGCATCGATTCAATAACAACTACGACTACCGTTCCACACACTAACTAATTTGAACACCAAACAACTGGCCGCAGATTATGGGTGTACGATCGAATCCATCACCAACGCTGTAAAGTCGTTCATCGATCCAGCGTCGATCCAACGTACTACGACCACGAGATCATAATCAGGATCGATCCAGACATAATTTGCGCCAGCGCCATACGCGAATACACTTGACTCGCCCGCACCTGCGTACAAGCTCCGGTTGGAGTTCAACCACCAGAGAAAACCATAGTTTAGATTCAGTGGACACGGCGCAAATAGAGGGCCTAAGCAATGCTCGGGCAGAATCTCCACATCACCCCAACGACCATGTCGGCTGATCAACAGACCCATGCGGGCATGATCTAAAGAGCTGATCCATAGACCCCCACCCCAATGGGCACCACCTGAAACACTCTGCACTAATCGACCCTTAATTTCGATGTAGGAATTCCTGTATCCGTGCCACTCCCAACTGTGACTTGCATCAATAGGATCCATGATGTTTTTGCGCAAAACATCTGAGAGCGACGTTTCAAACAATCGGGTTAGGCACAACGCAACTAAATTTACCCGAACATCGTTGTATTCCCAGTAACCGCCTGGTTCCATCAACTGACGAGGCTGCCCCTTTTGACTGTGGTTCGCATCCGGTCCGACTTGTCGATTCCGATCTACCTGATCCGGCTTTGACCACAAGGTACCTTCCCATTCACTTGTCTGCTGTAGGAGGTGACGCCAGGTGATTGCATTATTGTGATCCGAAGAAAACTCTTTCAACGAATCGTAGTCGCCTGCCAGATCGTCAAAATTTCTGATAAGACCATCTCGATATGCAATCGCAGCGCAAAGGCCTATATAACTTTTCGTCGCACTGAAAGTCGGGTCTACCCGCTCGATATCTCCCCACGACGCTACTATTTGTCCATGTCTAACAATCAAGCCTGCGGGTCCTCCGCGCGGCTTGAGTGGACCCAAGATCTCATTCCAGGGTGGAGGCTCTGAACTCGCAATCGCTTTTTGTTCTGATAGATCGTACAGCCAATCGGATTCATGCTGGCAGGCGAATTCAACCGCATGGTGAAGACCTGCCGCATTTATACCGATCGACGCCGGCTGGCAGCGTAACCAACTGTCAGCGGCGGGTGGCAGATAGTTCTCGGCGGTCAATTTTCTCAGCAAACTTCTGCAAAAGGCCGTATTGACACTATCTGCTCAACCTGTTCTGGTTCCATTTTCTGAATCGCCTCGTTAAAGGCTCAGCAGAGTCTGTACTATTTCTGCAGTCACATTACCCCCGGTTACAGCGGCGACTGTAGTGCGATCCTGATCAACTTTGCCGGAAAGAAAAGCGGCAGGCGCAACAGCGCCAGCAGGTTCTACCAAAAGCTTTCCCCGATAAAGTAACGACCTAAATGATGCAGCTATATCTTTTTCCGAAACCAGAACCACATCATCTAAATATTCCTGAAGATGATGGAATGGATACGCACCTGGAAACCGGGCGGACAACCCATCCGCAATGGTATCCCAGTGACTAAGCGTTACAGGTTCGCCAGCTTTCCTCGACAAAAAGTACGCATTTGCACCTTCAGGCTGAACACCAATAATCCTGACGCGTGGTGAGCTCAGTTTCACCGCTGTCGCAATTCCGGCAGCTACACCGCCGCTCGAGACCGGCACGAGTATTTGTTCTACTCCCGGGGCATCCTCAATTACTTCGAGGCCTATGCTGCCGTGACCCGCGACTACTGGCGGGTACTCCCATGTATCTATTGAGGTCATATCTCGATCGCTAGCGATAGCCTCGACTGTTGGCTGCCGATTCAGTGCGTCCCGGCCACAGAAAACAACTTCAGCACCGAGTTCTTGAGTGGCTGATACTTTATAAGTGCTGGTCTGGTCGAGCATCACCACGACCACGGACACGCCCAGCTGGGCACCCGCAAATGCGAAGGCTTGCGCGAAATTGCCCGAAGAAGCGAGTACGATACCCCGCTTCCGTTCCAATTCGCTGAGAGACCTAATCACATTGAAAGCAGCACGAACTTTATATGCACCGGTCACCTGAAGACATTCGGCTTTGAGGAACAGTTTTTCATGGCCAATATCACGTGGCTCAGGTGCCAGCGGTAATACTGGCGTTCTTCGAACAACAGAAGGCAACGCATCCCGTGCCGCCTCAATATCATGCAAAGTTGTCAAAGTTACTTTCATCTCAGAGAGAATACCCTTCTACCGTAGCTCTGCCAATGTTCCGACCACACTTAACGATTCTATATTGTTAAGCAACCGGATTGAATTTTATGACGTCAGTACGAAGAAAGCGCTAGAATTTGCGAAAGGGGAATAGGCCGGAGTGGTGAAATTGGTATACACGAGGGATTCAAAATCCCTTGCACGAAAGTGCGTGCCGGTTCGAGTCCGGCCTCCGGTACCAATTCAGCGATCGATTTATGGCCATGCCCAATTGAGCAAATAGTTAGTTACCTTGTTTGCCAGGATTTGGTTATAACTGTGATTGTCGTTGCTAAGTTTCAGATTACTGAAACCACATCTACCTAAAACACGAACCGTGGATGACACTTATGAAGGGATACATAACAGTTGGCACCAATGATCTGACACGCTCGGCAGCATTCTATGAAGCTTTGTTTGAGGAACTCGGTTTTTCCCGACAACGTGAATACCCCGGAAAGGCTGTCTACTTTGGCACCGAGGATGATGTTCAGTTGGTAGTAATTACGCCGGCTGACGGCCGACCCGCCACGGCGGGTAATGGCACGATGGTTGCATTGAATGTCGACAGTCAGGAACAAGTCCAGCGACTGCATGCTCGTGCTATTGATCTAGGCGCAAGCGATGAAGGCGCGCCAGGGCCGAGAGGCAGCGACACATTTTATGGTGCTTATTTCCGCGACCCGGACGGCAACAAGATTGCCTTCTATCTGCGTTGAAATGTCCCCTGGGACAAAACCAGACTAGGCAAAACGACACTATGAACCCCATCCAAGCTGAATCTAACCCGAGAAACAGGTTTGCGGGCGTGTTCCCGGCCAACCCGACACCTGTCACGGATAACGGCGACATTCATGAGAAGGGCCTGAGGGCTGTTTTAGAAGACAACATGGCCTACGGTGTTCACGGTTTCTGGGTCGCTGGAACATCGGGTGAAGGCCCTTTATTGTCCGATGCGCAAAGGGACACTGTGGCCAGAATTGCCGGAGAGACTACCCGGGGCCGCGCCTTATCGATAATGCACGTCGGCGCGATCACTACCCATAGCGCTAAAAAAGGGGCACAAAGTGCTGCGCGGGGCGGTTGTGCAGCCATAGCTTGTCTTCCGCCCTTTCTGATACGCGCAAGTAATTCCTCCATCATCGATCACTATAAGGCCGTGGCAGACAGTGCTGAGGGGCTACCACTTTTCGCCTACAATCTCCCACAATTGACTCGGGTGGAATTCGATCGAAACCTGATGGAATCTCTGCGCAGTGAAGTACCCAGTCTGATCGGCCTCAAACATTCGGCCCACGATCTATCGATGATTCGACACTGGCTCGATATGGGACTGGCGTGCTTTTCCGGGTTCGGCCATTTGCCACTGCCTGCATTGGCCATGGGTGCTGTCGGCACTGTTGACGCGCCTTTATCAATCTCACCCTGGTTGTACGTCGAACTGTACGACGCGTGGAAAGCAGGGGACCTGGACACGGCCAGAGCTAAACAGCAGGAGATCCAAGCGGTTGCAAACCTGACAGCGCGCTACGACGCTGTCTCAGATGTCGGCAAAACAATTCTTGGGCAGCGCCTGGGTATCGACTGTGGTCGAGCCATCCTCCCCAATAACCGCCTGACCAGTGATCAATGCCGTGATGTGCTCGAAACTGCAAAATCTATGGGGATTCTTCGTACTGATGTCGCCGCTTAATGGTGGTGCAACGTTCCACCTCAGACGAGTACTAGGACACTACAGATTCAACACTCAGTCATGAAATTCCTATTCGATATTTTTCCCTTAGTGCTTTTTTTTGGCGCCTATAAGGTGTACGGCATTTACGTCGCAACAGCGACCGCTATCGTCGCCAGTATCGCTCAAGTTTCAGTATTTTGGTGGCGAAATCGGCGGTTTGAAACCATGCATCTGATCACCCTAGGTGTGATTGTTCTGTTTGGCGGCCTTACTCTTTTCTTTAGAGACGATACCTTCATCAAGTGGAAACCAAGTATCATCAACTGGCTATTTTCAGTGCTTATCCTGGGCAGTCTGTTGACTGGCCGACGGACAGCACTGGAGGCTCTGCTGGGTGCAAGCTTGACCCTGCCCGACAGAATATGGCGCAATGTCAATCTCAGCTGGGGTCTTTTCTTCTTGATCGTTGGACTGCTGAATGTATACATCGCCTTTTATTATCGCCCGGAACTCAGCGAACAGGTTCGGACTGATTTCTGGGTCAACTTTAAGGTCTTTGGTCTGATGGGGCTGACCCTGGTATTTGCCATGGGCCAGATGCTGTGTATTGCAAAATACCTAAAACCAGAACACGACGAGAATCTGTAATTACACATGGCACACTCGACCGATGATCCTCAGCCAACGGCCGATACCGGCCTGACGGAAAACGCCCTCATGAAAAGTGCTGAGATGGTCCGTGAGCGACTGTACCAGGATCTGGCGGCAGATTTTGTTGAGGTAGAGGATCAGAGTCATCTCCACGCAGGTCACTCTGGCGCTGCAGCTGGAGGTCGCCACTTTGAGGTGGTCGTGGTTTCAAAAGCGTTCGAAGGACTGGCAACTCTGGCACGACACCGACTCGTTTATCAGGCAATGGGAGATGCCATGGCACAGGACATTCATGCCCTGAGTATAAAAGCCTATGCGCCCGGCGAAGTCTAGAAAGATATATTGGATTGCCCCTAATCATCCTTTTTCAAGATGATGACTGACATCTCGGGTGGATAAAGCAAGTACAGTGGCGAATACAACGCCCCTTTATGCGTTACATTGTGAACTCGATGCCAAGATCGTTGAGTTCGCGAACTACCAGATGCCCCTCAATTACCCATCCGGCATCATCAAAGAACACCGTCACGTTCGCGAATCTGCAGGTCTGTTCGATGTCTCTCACATGGGTCAGATCAAAGTCACCGGCGATAGTGCTGCCGAATTACTTGAATCGCTACTGCCCACCGATCTCAGCCACCTCGATGTCGGGCGTCAGCGCTACAGCTTCTTAACGCTGGACACAGGTGGAATTCTTGATGACCTGATGATTTCAAGATTTGAAGACCACTATCTTCTGGTCGTCAACGCATCAAACAAACACCAGGACTTCAACCATATCGCCGGTAGGCTTCCAGCAGACTGTACAGCTGAGCTCTTGGATAATCGTTCTCTCCTGGCACTACAGGGCCCTCTCGCCAGAGAGGTCATGTCACGGTTGTGCCCAGATCTTACGACCATGCGATTTATGGATACTATGGACGCTGAGATCGAAGGCATTAAATGTCAGGCATTCTGTAGCGGCTATACAGGCGAAGATGGTTTCGAGCTTGCGACAAATAAGGACGATGCATTGAAGCTTGCCCAGTTACTGCTCGATCAAACCGAAGTGCAACCCGCGGGACTCGGTGCTCGGGATTGCTTGCGCCTGGAAGCGGGCTTATGTCTGCATGGCAATGACATTCACCCAAACATCACACCAGTAGCGGCGGGTCTGTCCTGGGCAATCCCCGCAAGCCGCCGGAAAGGTGGCTCCAAATCTGGTGGCTTCCCGGGTTCGGAGCCCATATTGCTGGAACTCGAAAATGGCCCCTCACTCACCCGGGTGGGGATTCAGCCTGAGGGGCGGGCACCCGTGCGCGCGCACTCTGAAATCGTAAACCCAACAGGTGAACCAGTCGGCGAGGTTTCCAGCGGGAGTTATGGGCCGACCGTCGGCAGACCGATCGCGATGGGTTATGTCAGATCCACTTGCAGCGCGGTTGGCACCGATCTTCGGGCCATCGTGCGAGGTAAGCCTCTTAGCGTTAAGATTTGCCCCTTACCTTTTATAAAACATAACTACAGACGACACTAAATTACTACAGGAGCTGATCCAGTATGAGCGATCTACGATATACGAACGACCACGAATGGGCGCGCCTGGTAGGTGACCTTGTGACCGTCGGAATTACAGACTATGCACAGGATCAACTGGGGGAGCTGGTTTACGTTGAGCTTCCAGCCGTTGGCACGGCCGTTAATCAGGGCGATGAGGCCGCCGTTATCGAATCTGTGAAGGCCGCCGGAGACGTCAAGTCACCGGTCACGGGAACGATCCTTGAAGTCAATGATTCACTCAACGATGCACCCGAATCAGTTAATGACGACCCTACAGGTGAAGGCTGGTTTTACAAAATAAAAATAGCAGACACTTCAGAGTTAGATAGCTTGTTGTCCGAGTCAGCCTATAACACCATGATTTCTGAACTAACCTGATCCGCCGCGCTTGAATTATCTAAGGGGGAACAATGCAAAAGCTGCGTAAAAGTCTTGACGATCTCGAGATTCCTCGAGATTTCATTCGTCGCCACATAGGTCCTAGTCAGTCGGATATTGACCAGATGCTGGCGGTTACGGGACATGAATCACTGGAACAACTGATCGACCTCGCAGTGCCTGCCTCTATCGTGAGTGAACGACCTTTGAATCTGCCGCCCACTCGAAGCGAGCGTGCTACCAGCACCTACCTCCGACACATGCGACACAGGAACCGCGTATTCGTATCGATGATCGGGTGCGGCTACCACGGCACGATTATGCCACCAGTCATCAAGCGCAATGTGCTTGAGAACCCAGACTGGTATACCGCCTATACCCCCTACCAAGCTGAAGTCAGTCAGGGCCGCTTGGAAGTGCTGCTAGGTTTTCAGCAGATGGTCATGGACCTGACGGGTATGGAGATCGCCAACGCTTCTTTACTGGATGAAGCTACTGCAGCTGCAGAGGCAATGACCATGGCGCGGAGGATCTCAAAGAGCCGCTCCAATGTCTTTTTCGTCGATACTGACTGTCATCCTCAGACCCTTGCTGTAATACGAACAAGAGCTCACTTTCTCGGTTACGAAGTCGTCGTCGGCAACCCATACACAGAGCTCGAGATCAGAGAATTTTTCGGCGTTCTCATTCAGTACCCGGCATCTACCGGGTGTCTGAACAACCCTACTGAAGCCATCTCCCAAGCCCACAAAAAAGGCGCATTGGCTGTTGTCGCAAGTGATCTGCTTGCGCTGACTCTAATTAAATCTCCAGGTGAAATGGGCGCAGACATTGTTGTCGGAAATTCACAACGGTTTGGCGTTCCCATGGGATACGGCGGCCCACATGCCGCGTTTTTTTCCACTCGTGAAGAATACAAACGATCCACACCGGGACGCATCATTGGGGTCTCAATTGATGCTCAAGGACATCCGGCGCTGCGTATGGCACTACAGACACGAGAACAACACATCAGGCGTGAAAAAGCGACCAGTAATATCTGCACGGCTCAGGTGCTGCTTGCCAATATTGCCACCTTATATGCGATGTACCACGGCCCAGAAGGGCTCAAGGATATCGCTAGGAGGGTCCATCGTATGACGCGGATCCTAGCGGCCGGCTTGACCGAACTGGGTTACCCGCTTGTAGATGACGCGTACTTTGACACCGTCAAAGTACGCGTTCCAGGCCTTGCTGGCCGAATAGCTGCCAAGGCCCGCGAATCACAAATCAATCTGCGCTACATCGATGCAGATCATCTCGGCATCACATTAGACGAAACAACCAAACGGAAAAATATTTTGAGCCTTTGGCGAGTATTCCATACTGGCGCTGACCGAATGTTGAGTATTGAACGCTTTGATGACGTGGTCACTGAGGCCGTACCCCAGGAGCTCTTGCGTAGAAGTAGTTTCATGGAGCATGAGATATTTCATCGTTATCACTCTGAAACCGAGATGATGCGCTATATGCGCCGAACTGCGAGCAAGGACATCAGTCTTGGTAGGTCTATGATTCCGTTGGGGTCATGCACCATGAAACTAAACGCCACATCCCAAATGCTGCCACTGTCCTATCGTGATTTTTCAAATCTGCATCCGTTTGCACCACTCGACCAAACTCAGGGCTATCAGCAGTTGTTTGAGGAACTCGAGGAGATGCTGTGCGAGATCACCGGCTTCCACGCCATTTCTCTGCAACCCAACGCAGGGTCACAGGGCGAATACGCCGGGCTCCTTTGTATACGGGCCTACCTCCAGAGCCAAGGAGAGGGGCATCGAAATATATGCCTGATTCCCTCGTCTGCTCACGGAACCAATCCTGCCAGCGCAATCTTGGCTGGCATGAAGGTTGTTATCATACGTTGTGACAATAATGGGAATGTAGATCTTAAAGACCTCTCCGATAAAACCGCTTTTCATAGAGATAGCCTGGCAGCCTTGATGATCACCTATCCGTCCACTCATGGCGTTTTTGAAGAATCAATCCAGGAGATCTGCCAGATTGTCCACCGCTCGGGTGGTCAGGTCTATATGGATGGTGCTAATTTGAATGCCCTAGTCGGTATCTGCAGACCCGGTGAGATTGGGGCAGATGTTGCGCACATAAACCTGCACAAGACTTTTGCTATACCGCATGGCGGTGGCGGACCGGGAATGGGTCCAATTGGCGTGCTCAGTCACCTGGCCCCATTTCTACCAGATCACCCCCTCGTTGAGGGAGTTAATCCTGCAGCAGGCGGCAAAACAACGATCGGTACGGTATCAGCGGCTCCCTGGGGGTCAGCTTCCATTCTCCCGATCTCCTGGGCATACATTGCTATGCTGGGTGCTTCGGGCGTCCGTAGATCCACCGAACTGGCTATATTGAATGCCAACTACATAGCCAAGCGCTTGAACGAGCATTACCCCGTTGTGTACACAGGTCCCGGGGGATTAGTCGCTCATGAGTGCATCGTAGACTTGTCTGGAATAAAGGCCCAATCTGGAATCACTGTTGAAGACGTGGCCAAGCGATTGGTTGACTATGGATTTCACGCGCCCACCATGTCCTGGCCGGTTGCGGACTCCTTTATGATTGAGCCCACCGAAAGCGAATCTTTGGCCGAACTCGATAGATTCTGTGAGGCTCTGATCTCGATTCGACAGGAGATATCAGACATCGAAGCCGGTAAAGCTGATCCCGAAAACAATCTTCTAAAAAACGCCCCGCATGCTCAGCATTTGTTGACAGAGGAAGATTGGAATCGACCCTATTCCTGGAAGCAAGCGTTCTTTCCATCACCGCATACCCGCCAGGATAAGTACTGGCCTCCTGTGGGCCGGGTGGATAATGTCTATGGTGACAAAAATCTTGTCTGTAGTTGCCCCCCAATCGAACACTACGACCAGGAAGCTGCATGAACATAAGCCAAGGCCGAAAACAACTCGGCGCGGAAAAGATGTCTCGATTACGTGTAAAATTTGCAGCCAGCAAACGAGCCGAACTGCTGCCTAAACCGCCGTGGATCAGAGCGCAGTTCCCCGGCACTCCTGAAGTTGTACGCCTTAAAACAATACTGCGAGAAAACAACCTCTACACAGTCTGCGAAGAAGCCAGCTGTCCGAATCTTGGGGAATGTTTTAGCAACGGCACTGCCACGTTTATGATCATGGGGGACATCTGCACCCGGCGTTGCCCTTTTTGTGATGTCGCTCATGGGCGGCCCGGTTCTCTTGACGCAGATGAACCTTCCAACCTTGCACGAACTGTTAAGACGATGGGACTTGACCATGTGGTCATCACATCGGTTGATCGGGATGACCTGCGCGATGGCGGTGCCAGCCATTTCAGAAAATGCATCGACGCTATTCGGACGGTGAGTCCCGAAACAACAGTCGAAATACTGACACCAGATTTCCGGGGTCGCGCAATTAAAGCCATCGAGCAGCTTGCTGCTTCACCGCCCGACATTTTTAATCACAACCTGGAAACGGTACCCCGACTGTACAAACGGGTAAGACCCGGTGCCGACTATGACCACTCATTGGGACTATTGAAAGATTTTGGGAAATGCTGCCCTGATTTACCGACCAAGTCGGGACTTATGCTCGGTGTTGGAGAGTCGATGCCTGAGGTAGAGGCTGTGATGCAAGATATGAGAGATCACGGTGTGCAACTACTGACACTAGGTCAGTATCTACAGCCCAGCCTTGATCATCTACCGGTAGAACGTTATGTCACTCCGGAAGAGTTTCTAGATTTGGCCGCACTTGGAAGCCGGATGGGCTTTGGTCACGTTGCCTCGGGACCGATGGTACGCTCTTCCTACCATGCTGACCGACAAGCACGACGGTTTATCAGCCCGGAGTCGACAAACACCCAATTTGTCGATTCAACCCAGAATCTGAGCGAGGTCGTCACATAAATCTTCAGGATCTTCCAGCCCCACGGAAATTCTGAATACACCGTCACCGGCAAACGCCCGGTAAGCGTCCAGTGCTCTTCCTTCAAGCGCATAACTTGATTGCATCAGATCGTCGGTGCCTAGCCAGTAGATCAGACTGCGATGATGGCCTAATGACACTGCATAGTGAAATATCTTCAGGTCAGACATCATGCGCTCTGCCAGGCCAGGACCGTCATCAATCTGTACTGACACCATTCCAGAGTAATTATCCATCTGGCGAACGGCCAGATCGAATTGAGGGTGACTGGAAAGTCCGGGATACAACACCTTTTTAACCTTTGGATGCCCTTCCAGAAATTTCGCCACATGGGTGGCGTTTGTCTGATGCGCTTGCATTCTCATAGGCAGAGTCGCCAGCCCTCTGTTGATCAGCCAAGCATTAAATGGACTGATTACGCCGCCCATATAGATCTGACCATCCGTTTCGACACTCTTTAACGCATCTCGTCGACCAAGGACCGCACCGCCCATGGCATCACCATGTCCGCAACAATATTTCGTCAGCGAATGAACAACGTAGTCTGCACCCAACTTCAGCGGACGAGTCGCGACTGGTGAAGCAAAAGTCGAGTCAACCGCGAACTCTGCGCCAACTGAATGGGCGAGTTCTGCAACTGCTCGAATATCGGTTAGACGCAGTGTCGGATTCGCGGGTGTTTCTGCCCAGACCAGCTTGACACCTGGCGTAATTGACCGAGCCGCTACTTCTTGATCAGAAAGATCGGCCAAAACGACTTCCACGCCCAGTCGGGTCAACATCTTTCTGGCTAACTCTGCCGTTCCCGGATAGTTGCTGTCACTCATCACCAGTCGGTCGCCCTGGCTGAGCGTACTCAACAGTAACGCCGAAGTCGCTGCCATACCCGACGCAAAACATCGGCAGGCCTCGGCCTCTTCCAGCGCCGCCAGTTTGTCCTGAAGGACCGTGACCGTAGGGTTGTCCCAGCGACTATAGACATAAGGCGCGTCTTCAGGCTTGTCCTGAGCCGAGAAACTGACGGGTTCATCAATAACAAACGTGCTTGACATCACGATATTCGGCGCAGACGCACCGGTCGTTGGATCTGGTGATTCACCAGAGTGCACGGCGCGCGTCATGAAGCCCCTGGTCAGGCTGTTATCTTTACCCATGGCCATGCACGTTCAAGGCAATACTCAACTGATCTCTCCAATACGTTCGTGAAGGGGGCTGTTTCGGGGGAAATGGGACAAAAGAAATTCCATCTGGTCCGCCAGGATCTGCCTACCGGAAAGATAGACGTATTCGGCGTGGGTTGGGATAAATGGCACTGCCAGTAGCTCGTGTCCGAATTCTTCAGGCGTCTGATCGCCTTTTCTATGATTGCAACGTCTGCAGGCCGTCACTACATTCTGCCAGACGTCCGCACCGCCCCGGCTGAGTGGCCGTACGTGATCTCTTGATAACTCAGTAGGGGAAAACTGCACCCCGCAATAAAGACATAGATGAGCATCGCGCCTGAACAATGCCTTGTTGACTAACGGCGGTGCGTACAAAGGATGACGCCGTAGATGGGCTCTCGATTGCCCCAGCGTACAGATGATTGAGTGAACTTCGAGCGTACTCCGGCGCCCGGTTTTCGCATTTATCCCGCCGCGTACAACGTACAAAGAAGAACCCATCGGGTAAAGTATCTGTTCTAGGCAATGGAGCTTCACCGTCTCTTCAAATCCAATCCATTCGATCGGCATTCCTGAAACATCTGTGCGCAGTATCCGCAGACTCGTTTCAATCATCCCTTAACTCCCCAGGTTACGCGTATTACTGTGCGTTAAGTAACCCCCAGAATCAACTACCCAGATTTCGGTATTTGGCTAACCAGATACTTCAACTAAAAGACGGTTCCGACATACTGTTTTAGACTTTGAATCCTACCAATACCTGGTTTACAGCCGGCACAGAGATCGATATGTCTGGTATTGTGCAGCGCATTTCGCTAATCATCCAACCGTCCTGACCGCGCGCCGGAGAGGTTTTTCATTGATCGGTGCATGAAGAACCGCAGCAACGATTGCCAGGATGATAGCAGCCCGCCATACCGTATCATAAGTACCCGTCAGATCATGAAGATAGCCCCCGAGCCACACCCCAATGAACCCCCCCAATTGATGACTCAGAAATACAACCGAAAACAGCGTCGCCATATACCGTACTCCAAATATTCGGGTAACGACACCAGTGGTCAGCGGCACTGTGGACAGCCAAAGCAAGCCCATCGCACAGGCAAATAAATAAAGCGTAAATTCTGTTTTAGGCAATAACAGCAAGGCCGTTATAACCAATGCTCGTGCGGCATAAATGAAACTCAATCCATTTGAATTACTGTGCCGTTGACCATACAGACCTACAGCAATCGAACCTATAATATTGAACACACCGATCAGCGCCAGACACCAGGCTGCAACATTGCCTGACAAACCCAGATCGGCAACATACGCCGGTAAGTGAATCATGATAAACGACACGTGAAATCCGCAGACAAAGAAGCCGACGGTCAATAGTACATAGCCGCGGTGGCGAAAAGCTTCCCCCAGCGCCGCTTTAAGCGTCAGATCAATCGTGTCGGGCTCATCGAGTGTTGGGCGATTGGGCAACAACAGGGCCAGCGGAATAATACACAGGGTACACGCGCCCATAATCAACAACCCATTGCTCCAGCCGAACTGACCAATCATGCCCTGGGCAAACGGTGAAAACACTATCTGCCCCACTGAACCTGCCGCAGTGCCCAAACCCATCACCAGAGACCGTCTTTCCGGACCCACTGCCCGGACCATTGCCGCAATCGCTAGAGTAAAAGACGTGCATGCGATTCCAGCACCTGATAGAACGCCACCGGTCAGATACAGCATGCCGCCGGTATCTGATATGGCCATTCCCCAGAACCCAAGTGCATAAATTACAGCCCCGCCTGCTATCACCCACACGGAGCCATAACGATCGACAGCAGCGCCGGCAATGGGCAGGCAGATTCCCCATGCGATGTTCTGCAGAGCCATCGCCAACGCATAGGTCTCGCGATTCCAGCCCAGCTCAACCGTCATTGGATCAAGGAACAGACCCATCCCGGAACGGGCACCAAAGCCAACTGCCGATATCAAACACCCGGCAACCAGTACGATCGCTGGTGTTTTCCAGGTCTGACGATTTTCGGTCGCTATCACGAATCCATAAACCCTGTCAGGTTGGACAGGCCGCATAGTACACCGTCAAATACCACCAGAATGAAAAGGCCGGTAATTGGCTTGACCACAGTAGACAAAGAACGCTTGAGAGCCGTCCAAATAGATGTAGGCTATTTGATTTTTAGCTTGGTGAAGCTCGGTAGCCGAATCCGCTTAAACGTCACCACTATAAGATAACCTATCAACAATGCATTGAACGATTCTAATCGTCAGTTCACCTTATCAGGTGTCGGCGCTAGACCCTGCGCTCGACGGTCCATCAACTGATCCAGCCAGT
The DNA here is from genome assembly GCA_022450155.1 of Gammaproteobacteria bacterium. Taxonomy (NCBI): domain Bacteria; kingdom Pseudomonadati; phylum Pseudomonadota; class Gammaproteobacteria; species Gammaproteobacteria bacterium. Next base: position 115,859 of record JAKUQR010000005.1, read on the forward strand.
CTGGATCCATTTCAGGCACCGAAGAGAGCAGCAGTTCCGTATAGGGCTCGTGCGGCGGCGCCAGAATCTGGTCTTTGCCACCTTGCTCGACTATACGCCCCTTATACATAACCACGATATCATCAGCGATGGCCTTCACCGTTGCCAGGTCATGAGTGATAAACAGATAAGACAACTGAAGACGATTCTGCAGGCTCTGCAGAAGCTCCAGTATTCCCTCAGCAACAAGCTGATCGAGCGCAGAGGTAACCTCATCACAGATGATGAGGTCTGGTTCAGCGGCCAGGGCGCGAGCAATGCAGATCCTTTGTTTTTCTCCGCCTGACAACTGGTTTGGGAACCGGTCTACAAAACTTTCCGGCAGTTCAATCTGCTCCAGCAGCTCAACGGTGCGATCCATTTTCTTTTGACCGGTCATTGCAAGATAAAACTCCAACGGCCGGCCAATTATTTCCCTGACCCGCTGACGCGGATTGAGTGCGATATCGGGCATCTGGTAGATCATCTGGATCGAACGCAGTGCATCTTTACTTCGGTCGCCAAGAGCAGCCGATAGTGATTCACCCTTAAAAGTGACTGAACCAGACTGTGGCGGAAGCAGTCCTGTAATGACACGCGCGAGTGTACTTTTGCCACTTCCCGATTCGCCAACCACAGCGACAGTCTTGCCCTGCTCGACCCCGATACTGATATCTTCAAGTACATACTCGGTCGCACTGGGATAGCGCGCAACAACGTTGTCTACTGCAAGTATTTGGCTTTCAACCTGTTGTAGCGTTTTATCCTCCCTTAGGCTGCGGACAGACAACAGGCGTTTTGTATAGTCCTCTGTGGGGTGGGCCAGGAGGCGCCGTGCGTCACCCTCTTCTACCAAATTACCATAACGAAGCACCATTATTCTGTCCGCCAGTTGTGCCACCACGGCCAGGTCGTGCGTAATGTAAATTGCAGAAACCCCCCTTGCACGAACTGCTTCCTTGATGGCGGCCAGTACCTCGATCTGGGTCGTCACATCCAACGCTGTCGTTGGTTCATCAAACACAACAATCTCGGGTTCACAACCCATTGCCATGGCTGTCATCGCACGCTGCAGTTGGCCACCTGACACCTGATGAGGGAATCGTTCTCCGATCGAATCAGGGTCTGGAAGATCCAGCTGGCGATAAAGGCTGCGCCCCTTCGCTTTGGCCTCCGTTCGATTCATCTTGCCGTGCTGCACTGGAGACTCGAGGAACTGCTCTAGCAGGCGATGTGCTGGGTTAAAAGCAGCCGCTGCGCTTTGCGCAACATAGCTGACACGATTGCCACGCAAATTTCGCAGTTGCTTTTCGGGCAGTGTTGTCAGTTCAAGTCCATCGAATTTGATCGACCCGGATACGATCCGGCACCCAGGTTTTGTATATCCGAGTGCTGCCAGACCCAAGGTTGATTTACCGGCACCGGATTCACCAATTAACCCAACAATTTCACCCTTTTCCAAGGCAAGGCTCAGCCCATTGACGATAGGCCTCCATTCGCCATCGATCTCAGCTTCGATAACAACGTTTTTCATTTCCAGCAAATTGATCGACATTCACCACTCCATCGTCACCTGCGACCGGGCAGCCCAGCATCGTTTTATAAGCGCTGGCTGAACACCTTACCCGGCCGATGGGAAAAAGCAACCCCGCGCCGACCCCGGCTTCAGGATACTTTCTATACAATTGGTCCTTTGTACAACCCTCGGTAGCCTAGAATGCGGGTCCCTCGAGCTGGCATTGAATTTTGAATTGGAAGAGCCTGTCTCCTGAGGAACTAGAGCGGGAATACTCACCGAGCAGTATGGTGGGCGACATTGAGCCATTCATATCGTGGTACACCACCGAGTCCCAACGGGTACGAGATAACTACGAGGAACGCCTGATTACAAACCTGGCCTATGGTGCTAATCCGGAAGAACAACTGGATCTTTTCCTACCAGCCACGCCAGCCAACTCCGGAAATCTACCTCTGCTGGTTTTTGTTCATGGGGGTTACTGGAAAACACTCTCCAAAGATGACCACAGTTTTCTTGCCAGCGCCTGGACAGCAGCCGGCTACGCTTTTGCGAGCATCAACTATGGACTTGCGCCAGATTCAAGTCTTTCTCAGATGATTTCACGTTGCAGACGTGCACTGAACTGGCTCGGTGAAAACAGCCGAAACTACGGCTTTAAAAAAAGAAGGATTCATGTCATGGGACATTCGGCAGGTGCCCATCTTCTGGCCTGCGCAATCAGTCCGCGTATCCAGGATCACGACCACTCAGCGCTTCTCGCTCGACCTCAACGCGCAATCCTTATCGGTGGTATCTATGACCTCGAGCCGATTTCTCAAACCTACGTCAACGAACCACTGGGATTATCGATTGAAAGCGCTAGAGCACTCAGTCCACAGTTTTATGATACCGATCCGCTTGTCTCTCTGGACATCGTCTATGCAGAACATGAGACTAAAGAGTTTATAAGACAATCCAAAGATTATGCTGACAAATGCTCAAGAATTACCGCCGATACAAAACTCAGAGAAGTCCAGGGTCGACATCATTTTGACATTATGTGCGACATTGCTCGTACCGACACTGTGATCTTTCAGCAGTTGTCAGCATATCCGGAAAAGTGAGGTCGACCAGATGACAACTCCGTCTCTTGACACATTGCGCAGCAGTCAGAGTTCCGGTCTGGCAGACGCCCGTAAACAAGACGAACTTGATCCCTGCTCCAGCATCAGGGAGCTTTTTGATTTACCACCTGACCTGGTTTATCTCGATGGTAACTCGCTTGGCGCAATGCCTAGGATGGTACCAGAGAAGATCCTTGAAGCTGTCACCGATGGCTGGCGTACTGGGCTAATCCGAAGTTGGAACGATCGGAACTGGCACGTACTGCCTTTGACTCTCGGCGATCGACTGGCTCCTCTGATGGGTGCCAATGCCGGGGAAGTACTGGTGGTCGATTCTACTTCAATCAATCTGTTTAAAACGTTGTCAGCCGCCCTAGAAATGCGCCCAGGCAGAACAGAGATCGTGTCGGAGCGCCATAATTTTCCGTCCGACCTTCATATCATTCAGGGTGCAATCAGGCACTATTTCCCCCAACACAAACTTGTTGAAGGGAAGGAAAGTGATGGATCCATAGTTGAACTGATCAACCCATCCACCGCAGTGGTGACTCTTACCCACGTCAGTTACCGTACGGGAATGATTCGCGACATGAACCGAATCACACAGGCGGCGCAACAGGCCGGCGCGCTGGTTATCTGGGATCTGGCGCACACACTCGGTACAGTACCCGTTGATTTGAATGCAGCTAATGTCGATTTCGCGGTAGGCTGTACATACAAGTACCTTAATGCCGGGCCCGGCGGACCTGCATACCTTTTCGTCGCCGATCGGCACATTGCACACGCTGAGAATCCATTGACAGGTTGGCAGGCCCATACCGATCCATTTTCTTTTGACACGCGCTTCAAGCCGGCAAGCAGTATAGATAAATTTCGTTGCGGAACACCTGCGGTTCTTTCCTATATCGCTCTAGAATCCAGTCTGGATATATTTGAACAGCTGGATATGCACGCCATTCGTGAAAAATCAAAACAGTTGACGACCCTGTTTGTCGACCTGGTGGAATCATTCTGCAGTGCATATCCCCTGCAGCTGGTAAGCCCACGTGACAGCGATCAAAGAGGTAGCCAGGTCTCGTTCAGTCACCCCGAAGGGTGGCCAATCATGCAGGCACTGATCGCCCATAGGGTCATCGGCGATTTCAGAGCGCCGGACCTGCTGCGATTCGGGTTTGCTCCGTTGTACACGAGGTACGAAGACGTTTGGCTGGCGGCATCGATGCTGTTCCATATTCTCCAGACCGAATGCTGGAAGGACCCGATCTATGCGGCTCCAAAACTTGTTACCTAAACGATTATTTACGAACAATCGAGCAAAATATCGTCAACCCGGCTTACCCTAGGACAGGGTGTAAAATATTCCGGATAACCAATGCCTGATCTCTATAACATCGATCCTGTCAATGGATTTCTGCCGGCACAAGCACCCCTTGAGCTGCTACCTGACGAATTTGAGATCTGGGAATCAACGGCTCGAGAGTTCTCTGGATTACTGAATGCCAGCATTTTCAGAGCCTGTGCTGAAGCCATGCCGGTCATTGACGATATCTCCTCTCTCCACACGCCAATGGAACTGGAACGAGCTATGCTCCTGTTGTCTGTATTTGGCCATGGCTTTGTCTGGCAGGGTTACGAGTCCTCTGGTTATGTGCCTGAAAATATTGCGATTCCCTGGACTCTGGTTGCTGACCGGCTGAACCGACCACCGGCTCTCGCCCATGCGTCGTTGGTTCTGAATAACTGGAAACGTCTGGATCCCAACGGCCCCATCAGCCTGGGCAATCTGAGCACATTAATTCAGTTTCATGGCGGCCTTGACGAGTCATGGTTCTACCTGGTCACAACCGAGATTGAGGCCATCGGCGCAAGCGTTCTCAGAGAATTCGATCTTATCCAGAGGGCTCTGCCGCCTAATGACTTCGAACAGATCGAATGCTCACTCCAAGTCGTTCGAAAACACCTGATCGCATTGAACGCCACATTGGACCGTATGTATGAACACTGCGACCCTTATATTTTCTACAACAGGGTAAGACCTTTTCTGGCTTCATTCGAATCCATCGAGTACAGGGGCTGTAAGCAGAATCCAAGGAACTACTTTGGCGGCAGTGCCGCCCAGAGCTCTTTGCTTCAAGCTATAGATGCAATGTTCGGTATCACACACAAAGAAGAACCATCGCGGACCTATCTGATCAGAATGCGCTCCTACATGCCCACCGGGCATGCTGCGTATATCAATGCACTGGAAGCTGACAGGCCGCTGGTTGGTGCCATTGAGCGACATGATGGGTGTCGGCACATCTACACAGCATGCGTTGAAGCACTGATTGATTTTCGTCAGTCCCATCTTAAGATGGTGACAAAATATGTGTCATCACAGATGTCGCAAACAGGCCCCGGCCACACTGGTACCGGCGGTACCGACCCCGTGGTGTTCTTGAAGCAGGTAGCTAAAGATACCGCACCGTTTGGCTAAGCGACCTTTAGTTTGAACATGAAATAGTTGCCATGGCCAGAAAGATCCCGCTAGAAAGATTCGATGATTTGCCGGTGATGGCGCCGCAAATTCTGCAGGAACCCGATAACCGGCCGAGCCCCGATTTTGTTCGCCTGAATCTGAACGAAAACCCGCTCCCCCCCTCTCCCAACGCCATAGCAGCGATGCGCGAAGCCATTGGCGTGTCGAACCGGTACCCGGATCATTCCTGTTCGGCGCTGGCCAAGATCATCTCAGTACGGACAGGAATAAGCCCGGAACGGATTGTGTTTGGGAATGGGAGCGGGGAAATGCTTTTTGCCGCTGCCGCTATTGCCGTCGAGAATGGTGATCAGGCCGTTCTGCCAGTGCCGACCTTTGCCCCAGTTGGCAAAAACGTACGACTCGCCGGTGGTAAAGTGATCACAGTACCGGTACTGGAAAACGGATCCAACAACGTAGATGCTATGCTGGCTGCTGTCAGCGAACAGACTGCCCTGGTCTATTTGTGTACCCCCAACAGTCCAACAGGCGGGATGATTGATGCGGACCAAGTCCGGCTTGCGGCCGAGCGAGTACCCGACCAATGCCTGTTGATGGTGGACGAGGCCTATCATGAGTTTGCCGCCTGGGAAGGCGGCCCCGATGTACTTTCCTTGTTAGCCACTCGCAGCGGTCCGTGGGTGGTCATCCGAACCTTCTCTAAGGCATACGGACTGTCCGGGGCCAGAATTGGTTATGCCATCACGGGCAGTCCAAGCCTGGCGATCGGGTTCTCGAAAATTCGCATAGGCTTTAATGTCAATCGGATCGCCCTGGCCGGTGCCTGTGCAGCAATGCTGGACCAAAACTATCTTGAGATGGTCCTCGACACCGTCAGCCGCGAGAGACAACGCCTTTCCTTGGCACTGCAAGAATTCAAACTCCGCGTATATCCTTCTGCCGCAAATTTCTTGTTGGCCCGCGCTGATAGTTCATCCGAATCGATTGTAGAGCGGCTGGCTGAAAAAGCCATACTTGTCCAGTATCTGCCCTGGCCGGACGAAAACGGATCTCTCAGAATCACAATCGGCATTTCCGCTGAGAACGACGCTCTTCTGAACGCGCTGGCGGATATTCTGTGATTGAAAGGGTCAACGGAACCCAGCTGGTCAGCTGAGCAGCCAACCGCCGTCGACATCGACTGTCGTCCCAGTCACAAAATCGTTCTGAATCGCGAAAACTATACCGTTCGCGACTTCATCCGCAGTACCTGCCCGGGGAATCATGTGATCGGCCGTTGCAGAATTCAGCTTGTTCGACCGCTCAGAGCTTTCTGGGCCGAACATCGGCGTATCAATAATACCCGGGGAAACGCTATTGATTCGCCGCGGTGCAAGTTCTGCCGCAACACCCCGGCAAAATGCCTCTACAGCACCGCCTACTGAACTCAGTGCGATCTGCCCTGGCTTGGTTTTGCGTGCAGGGGCTCCACTCACGAGCACAATCGTACCCTCGCGGGTCATGTACTCTACACCCAGACGAACAGCATTGGTGTAACCCCAAAGTTTGGCAAAGGAAGCCTGATAAGCGTCAAGGTCCATCTCGAGAAAAGGACCAGCAGCTCTCGACCCCCCTGTGGCTGCACACACTAAAATATCAAACGTTGACCACTCCTTAAACAGCGCTACAAGACCGGCTCGGTCCAGAACACTGCAAGCGCGGAGTTCGACTCCGTTGGCAACATCACCCTTAGCCTTATCGGGTTGACGACTGACCGCGACCACCTTCGTGCCGAGTCCTGAAAGTCGATTGGCCGTCGCCAGACCAATACCGGAGGTCCCACCCAGTATGATCGCCGTTTTTCCCTTCACGTCCATTTTTTTCTCCCCATTGTTACTCGCCAAAGAATTAAATCAATCCGTCCACTGTGTCTATGACTGATCCCGCAATATCACCTGCACAGTCACAGGATTGACGTGCCATATTTCTGGATTGCATCGTCCGACAACGTCAGGCCAATTCCAGGATCGGGGTTGAGCGTCAGCCAACCGTCCTCTATTTTCGGCGGATTAACGAACAGCTCAGCCTGCAGCGGATCACGCTCCGGATCAGTGAACGATTCCACAATACAGCCCGAAGGGCTCGAAGCAACCAGTGGCGCGTGGATGAAACAATCGTGATGTGGCGCGATCTGCACATGGTTCAGTTCACACAGTGCTGCCATTTTGCGCCCCTGAGTAAAACCGCCAAACATAGTACAGTCAAACTGCAGAATCTGGATAGCCTGTTCTTCAAGCAGAGCCCGGCATCCGTAACTGGTTAATTCACTCTCTCCGGCAGACAACGGGATATTCGTTCTCTGTGCCAACAGCTTTAATTCCCTGCGATCGTCCTGCCAGCGCACAGGCTCCTCAAGCCACCGTGGTTTCACCGGTAACATGGCCTCGGCTGCTGCAATAGCAGTTTCGAGATCCCAGGCCCGGTTCACGTCGACCATCAGATCTCGATCATCACCGATAACATCACGCACAACTTCCAGTCGCTCTATGTCTTCCGACACCGACAACCCGCCAACCTTTGCCTTGAACCCCCTGTGTCCCTGCTCTTTCAGTTTGTGAAGCTCATCACGCAACTCTGATTCGTCTTTTCCATCTCGATAGTAAGCACAAGTCACATAGCACGGTACTGAATTTCGATAGCCGCCAAACAGCTGGTACAGTGGTAGGCCAGCTGTTTTGCCGACGATGTCCCAGCAGGCAATATCGACGGCCGCTGTGATCTTTATCAGTGCATCCCTGCTCCAACCACTTTCATACGCTTTTCTTTGTGAAGTCAAAGCAAAGAGCCGCTCGTAAAGTCTTTCAGGTGCCAGTGGGTCCGCACCTACAATCTCGTCCGCGATCCCGGATTTGAAAGCCGAAATCACCGGCTCCACGGTGCTATAGCAGGTCGCTAAGCCGAAGCCAGAAACGCCTTCATCAGTCGCAAGTCGGACCAGTAATTCATTTGCCCGAGGCACAACGAAGTGACTTACCCAATGTGGGCGACCATCGTCAGGTGCTTGCAGAACGTATGCTTTGATCTGAGTCACTCGCATTGTCAGTGCCACTCAGGTTAAGTCGTCAGTATTAACGGCGAATCGGCGTTCCATATTCTCGAGAATCCGTGTAAACAATCTGAGCTTACGACGAATCCAGACTAGCTGAAAGGATCGATTGTGCATCGAGCCGGTAGGCCTGGTAAAGCTCAGTCAGCGTGCCCGATTCCCCATATCGATCGACCCCCAACCCGCACACACGGTGCCCCGCAACCGCACCGAGCCAAGTCAGCACCGACGGATGCCCATCTGTAATCGTCACGATACGGACACTCGATCCAATCGCGGAGAGTAGTTTTTCGATCTGTGCGCGACACGTTCTTGATCCCCGGCGCCGTACACGTTGTGCTTGTATCCAGCCCCGGTGAAGACGATCTGCTGAAGTAATGGCAAGCACCGCAGTCGAGCCGGGAGATCGGCGGTTGAGTTCGTCGCAACTCTCGATTACCTGGGGTACGACCGCACCGATGTATGCAATCACAACAGAACAGGAAGATTGCGGAGGCACCAGCCAGTATCCCCCATCTATAATCTCAGACGTCAGCGTATCGTCAATCTCTCGCTCTAACTGCTCTATACGACGTGTCGTAAGGCGTAAGTACACAGATCCACCGCGACGGTCATCAAGCAGATCAGCATCTGTGTCAGTGACTTCCGACTCAGTGAGTTCTAGTTGTAAATATGAAAATGCAAACCCCATAATCATTGAAAGCTCGTCAGTGAACGCTGGCTCGAATGATGCCAAACCTGGCTTACTCATCCCGATCAGAGGTGTCCCAATAGACTGATGAGCGCCGCCTTCTGGCGCCAACGAGATACCTGAAGGTGTGGCGACCAACAGAAAACGTGCGTCCTGGTAACAAGCATAGTTCAATGCATCCAGGCCCCTTTCGATAAACGGATCGTAGATCGTGCCCACCGGTAACAGGCGTTCTCCGAAGATCGAATGAGAAAGCCCCGCAGCAGCGAGGAGAAGAAACAGGTTGTTTTCAGCAATACCAAGCTCAATATGCTGTCCCGTTGGCGATGCCCGCCATCTATGCATGGTTTGCAGTTCCTCTACGGTAAACATGTCTGTCTGACCATTGACATGGAACAACCCGCGCCGGTTTACCCACCCACTTAGATTGGTTGACACTGTCACGTCGGGCGACACAGTAATGATCCTTTGGGCGAGTTCAGTATCCTGCCTGGCTAAACTCGCCAGTATTCGGCCAAATGCGTCCTGGGTCGATATTTCGCGCCCATCCGGTCGTGGAAAGGGATCAGGCACCGCGACCACAGGTGAAGTTTTTCGCCTTTGGTTTACCGTGTAAAAAGGCACCTTATCTAGGAACAAGCGCAATTCGGACCCCGACACACCTGTCCCCGCCGATGGCGACCACTCTTCTCCGTCATCGATACTATGGTCAGACTTCAGGTGCTTTATCTGGTCAGACGTCAGCATTCCGGCGTGATTGTCTTTGTGGCCAGCCAGTGGCAGTCCGAACCCTTTAATGGTATAGGCGAAAAAACAGATTGGTCGGTCGCTCTTTACCCCCTCAAACGCCTCCAGCATGCTTTCGATACAGTGACCACCAAGATTGGTCATCAAGGTATTCAGTACACGATCGTCATACCGTGCCAACAATTCAGACACGCCGGGGCGAGACCCAATGTCCGCCTGAAGTACTTCTCGCCAAGCTTCACCACCTTTGTACACCAAGGTGGAGTATTTGGAATTAGGGCAAGAATCTATCCACTGCCGTAAAGCATCGCCGCCGGGTAGCTGAAATGCCCTGTGCAGGAGTTTCCCGTACTTGATCGTTACCACCTCCCATCCCATACTGACAAACAGCCGATGGAAACGTGTTAACAAGCGATCTGAAATTACAGCATCCAGACTCTGGCGGTTATAGTCGACGATCCACCACAGATCACGCACGCTGTGCTTCCAGCCTTCGAGCAGCGCTTCATAGATGTTGCCTTCATCGAGTTCAGCATCACCCAACACACAAACCATTCTGCTTCTCGAGCTGCGCCATGAATGCGCCTCCAAGTAGTCCTGAATGAGAGCGGCGAAACTTGTCATCGCCACACCCAAACCCACCGAGCCTGTCGAAAAATCAACGTCATCGCTGTCCTTTGTGCGTGAAGGGTAGGACTGCGCGCCCCCAAGCGCCCTAAACCGGGCAAGGTGATCTTTATCTTGCTTTCCAAACAGATACTGAATGGCGTGGAAAACAGGACTGCCGTGAGGCTTAACCGCAACCCGATCTTCTGGCTTCAAAACTGCAAAGTAAAGGGCAGTCATTATGGTCACCATGGAAGCACAGGACGCCTGGTGACCACCCACCTTTAGTTCCCCATCACCTTCTCTAATATGGTTGGCGTGGTGAATCATCCAGGTGGACAACCACAACACCTTTTTTTCAAGGACCTTGAGGAAATGCAGTCGGTCTGGCGAGTTGCCAGTTGACGGTGGCTCATCGTCCGGATCGAACGGGATCGTTTGCATGTGGGTGAATTACGTAGCTTGTGAGTCTGTACAATATATTGCGTCTAAAGAGATTTTTTCTACTTTTTTTCCTGCTATATTAATTAAATCCGCATTCTTATGCCTAATATTCTCCCTTAGAGAAATAACATGCCCTATAGCTTTGACACCACTGACCGCCGTATTCTCGAGGTCATTCAGGAAGAGGCTCGTATTTCGAATACCGAACTGGCTGATCGCGTCGGACTTTCGCCGTCGCCGTGCTGGCGAAGGGTCCGTACGCTTGAGGCTACTGGTGTCATTGAGCGTTACGTGACCTTGGTGAATGCAAAAGCCGTCGGCCTGCCAATCACTGTATTTGCGACGGTCACCCTCGAAAAACAGGTCGAGTCCGCGCTGGGATCTTTCGAGAAGGCGGTAACGGAGCGACCGGAAGTCATGGAGTGCAATCTTATGACAGGAGAGTTCGACTACCTGCTTAGAGTAGTAGTACCAGACCTTGCCGCTTACGAACGCTTCCTGATGGATCATTTGACGCGAATCAAGGGAATCGCCAGTATCAAGTCCAGTTTTTCACTCAAACAAGTCAGTTATAAAACTGCGCTACCACTACCTGACCCATGACAACCGGCCTGAAAACTTACCACAGACACATAACGCTTCAACTGTGAAACTCCTTGATCCCGTAATTGTCGGCGTTGCTCAGGTTTCACAACGCGAAGACGACCCTCTGGTAGCACGATCGCCACTGGAACTTATGGTCGACGCGGTATCCCGCGCAGCTCTGGATAGCGGCTGTCCGGAGATTCTGAAATCCATCGACTCTGTCCGGGTGGTCCGGGGAATGTGGGGCTACCAGAATCCAGCCCAGTGCATAGCCGACAGACTCGACTTATCACAGGTCGAAACCGGACTCACGTCACTCGGCGGCAACTATGTACAGACACTGGCGAATCAGAGTTTTCTCGATATCCAATCAGGACACTTGGATACCATCGTACTCGCTGGCGCTGAATGTGGTCGCACGCAATCGCGGGCAAGGTCGGCCGGCCTGACGCTGGACTGGAACCCTGTCTCCGTTACACCCGGGCAAGATCCAACAGGTAGCGACCGGGGGGACACAGAGCCGGATTTCTTTATCGGCAGCCATTTGAATACCCGCCACGAAGCTGAACTCCAGCGTGGAATTCGACACCCCATCCAGTACTACCCCCTGTTTGAGATTGCCTTACGGTCAGCAGCGGGTGAAACCGTGTCGGAGCATCTCGAAAAAATCGCCGGGCTTTGGGCTCGTTTTAGCGCTACTGCAAAAAACAACCCAGATGCATGGATTCAACGTGAGTTTTCAGCGTGCGAGATCGCTACCCCCACTGAATTTAATCGACCAGTGTCACTGCCTTATCCCAAGCTGATGAATTCAAATAACAACGTTGATCAGGGTGCCGCTCTCATTGTGACGTCGTCGGCGCGGGCCAGACAGCTCGGTATTCCAAGCAACCAGTGGATCTACCCGCATGCCTCGACCGAGGCATGGGATCACCTGCACGTGTCCGAACGGGACGATCTGCATTCTTCGCCGGCCATACGCCTTGCGGCTTCACGGTTGTTTGAATTGACGAATCTCGATTCCGAGAGTTTTGAATATATCGACCTTTACAGCTGTTTTCCCTCCGCAGTACAAATCGCTGCAAACGAGATCGGACTGAGTCTCGACCGGCCACTGACTGTAACTGGCGGTCTGACATTTGCCGGTGGCCCTTGGAACAATTATGTCATGCACGCAATCGCACGTACGGCTACCTTGTTGCGATCAAACCCCGAGGCCCTGGCCCTTGTTACGGCCAATGGCGGGCTGCTGACAAAACATGCACTGTGTATCTATTCCGGCGTGCCACCCGAACGGCCATTCAATTGGGCCAATGTCCAACAAGATGTGGACAACCTGTACCGAAGACCCATCAAAACCAACCATGAGGGAGAAGTCACGATAGAGACCTATACAGTCATGTATGAAAACCATTCACCATCTGTGGCACACGTCGCATGCCTGCTGGATAACGGACAGAGAACCTGGGCAAATGTTCTGGACCCGGACACCATTGCCGATATGATCACCTCAGAATACTGTGGTTGTTCCGGGAAAATCGGTATCAGTGGTAATTTTGCCCCTTACAGCTAACTTAGTGTTGTGATTACTCGTGTAGAGCGCATCAGTTGTGACCAGATCACTTTTGCGGGTCAGGGACTCGTACGACCAGAATGTGTCATAGCAACCTGCAAGGGTGATCTCTATGCGAGTCACGCAGGGGGGGGTATCACCCATATCGCACCCACAGGTGGAGCTAGCGTTTATCTTGCCAACAACTGCGAAAAGCCCGGTGATTTTCTTCCAAACGGTTACTCGCTCCGGCCTGATGGTTCTTTTCTTATCGCCAACCTGGGGCAGTCAGGCGGTGTTTACGTGCTCGACCGAGACGGTTCACTGCAGGTTTTCGTCAGTGAAGTCGACGGGTTGACCCTGCCGGCGACCAATTTCGCCAACCTTGATCGAGAAGGTAGGACCTGGATTTCTGTAAGCACCAGCGCAATTGACCGGGAACAATCGTTTAACAAAACCGTTGCAGACGGATTTATTGCGCTGGTTGATCGCTCTGGCGCCCGGGTTGTCGCCGACGGAATTGGATTCACAAATGAAAATAAGGTTGATCCTTCCGGTCACTGGCTTTATGTCCATGAAACCATGGGGAGGTCGTTATTGAGATTCCCAATAAGAGCAAATGGTGATCTGGGACCGCGCCAAACAGTGACTGAATACGGCCCAGGCGTATACCCTGACGGTTTCGAGTTCGACAGTGAAGGTGGCATCTGGTGCGCCAGTGTACTCAGTAATCGAATCATTCGCTTAGACCCGGACGGCGTTCAGCAGATGATCATCGATGCCGGTGACCCTGACCTGGTCGAGCGTGCTGAGTCAGCCTATCAGAGCAATACGTTTTCCCGTTCACTGATAAGTGAGGGCCTGCATAGTCCGCTCGGAAACTGTGCGAGCTTGTGCTTTGGCGGTGATGACCTTAAGACTGTTTTCGTAGGCAGTCTTCACCTGGACAGAATAGCCAGCTTTCGCTCACCGGTTGCGGGAGCACCACCACCCCACTGGCTGTTCTAGACTCAGTTAATGAAGGCGTATACAGACTCTCCTTGCAAGCCGACAGACCTCATGGTAGAAATGATTCGAGCGAATAATGGAGCGCATTCCTGATGACAAGACCGACAAAAGTCGAAGTGACTGAAGTAGGCCCGCGTGATGGCCTGCAGGCAGAGCCTGTGTTTGTTGCGACCGAATCAAAAATTCAACTCGTCAACAACCTGATCGATGCTGGTGTGCCTCGCATCGAATTCTCATCCTTCGTTTCACCCCGTGCAGTTCCCCAACTCACCGATGTCGTTGAAGTGTTTGAAGGTATCAACAAAACCAGCTCAACAATACTCGCTGCCCTGGTACCTAATGCCAAGGGTGCAGCGCGCGCGGCCGATACGGGTATTGACGAAATTATCGTTTTCCTGTCAGCCTCAGAAAGTCACAATAAGAAAAACGTCAACCGTTCGGTCGAGGAATCCTTGGTTGGATTTGAAGAAGTCGCACGGATTGCCGCTGATGCGAATATTCCAGTCCAAGGGGTCATTGCGACCGCGTTTGGCTGCCCTTTTGAAGGCGACGTGCCCATCGATCAACTTGGCCTCATCGCTCAACGCTACAGTAAGCTCGAATTCAAGGGTATCGGACTGGGCGACACCACCGGCATGGCCACACCGCCAATCGTAAGACGCGCGGTTAAATATCTTCAGGATACGGTACCGGAGCTACCGATTGGGCTTCACTTCCATAACACTCGGGGTCTGGGGTTGGTCAATGTGATGGCCGGGCTCGATGAAGGTATTGACCAGTTCGATGCCTCATTTGGCGGTATCGGCGGCTGCCCTTTTGCACCAAAAGCAACCGGCAATATCTGCACTGAAGATTTGGTCTACATGCTGCACGAAATGAACATCGATACGGGTGTCGATCTACAAGCTCTAATGGCTATTGCCACCAAGGTAGAAGCAATCGTGGGGCATGACCTGCCCGGGCAGGTCATGAAGGCGGGACCCCGTCTTGACCTGCACTCGACGAGTTCTGTTGCGACCGCACAAGGCTGATTAACCTCAGGGAACCTCTGTGCCACTTAAAAGTCTACGGGTTATCGATCTCACTCGGATCCTCGCAGGTCCATTCTGTACACAACTTCTTGCTGACCTGGGTGCCGACGTCATCAAGATTGAGGGGCCACGAGGGGACCCTGTTCGCCAACAAGGAATCATGGTTGATGGTCTGAGTTGGTATTTCGCCCAGTTCAATCGAAACAAAAAATCCGTAGTACTGGACCTGTACGGAGACAGTGACAAAAACACATTGTCCCGTCTTCTAGAAACGGCAGATGTTCTGGTTGAGAATTTCCGTCCTGGCGTTCTTTCCGATATGGGGTTCGGACCAGGCGAACTAGAAATTCTTAACCCGAGACTGATTCATGCCAGCGTAAACGGATACGGCACCACCGGGCCTTATGCCGATCGCCCTTCATTTGATTTTATCGCCCAGGCTATGAGTGGTTTTATGAGCGTGAATGGCCCGCCCGACGGAGAACCGCAGCGCGCCGCTCCGCCGATAAGCGATCTGGTTGCTGGACTGTACTGCGCATTTGGGATTCTGGCCGCACTGCACGAGCGAGAAAGCAGTGGGGTCGGTCAACAGGTAGAGTCCAGCCTGACCGGCGGCCTCATCAGTATGTTGGCCTATCTCTCTGCTGAATATTTTGCAACGGGCGAGATACCCAAACGGACCGGCAATGACCACCCTATCGTGTCGCCGTATGGATTATTCCGTGCCAAAGACGGGATGATTGCAGTCGCGCCATCAACCGATGTGTATGTTGGGAAATTCCTCAGCGCGCTTGGCCTCGAACAGCTGCTGTCAGACCCGCACTATGCCACCAACTCTGACAGACTCCTTAATCGGGATGCTCTGTCAGAACGCATCAACAAGGTCACCTGTTGCCAGTCGGTGAACCACTGGATCAAGGCCATCAACCATGCGGGCTGCCCATGTGGAAGAGTGTTGGATCTGGCTGAAGTTTTCGAAGATCCACAGGTCCTGGCACAAGACATGGTCCTCAACGTCCCACATCCGGGCCACGGTAACGTCAGGATGACCGGCTTCCCGGTCAAGCTCTCAAGAACGCCGGCGGGTATTCAGCGTCCGGCACCGGATCTGGGTGCAGATACCAAAGAAATACTCGATAAACTCGACTCACGGCCCCTCTAGGGTAGGCAGCCACAACTAGAGACAACGCTTCACAATACACCACCCGCTAAACCTTCAGCAGCTGAATTCCAAACGTGTCGATACCAACTCATGCGACCTACGGTCGGGCGGCTTTAGCAGGTGCAATGCCCGATGCCGACCTCAGGGTATTGTTGATGAGCCTCGTTCATCAGACAGGGGATACGCACTGGCTGGATCCACCTTACACACCAAGTCGTGACGTACGCCTGATTGCCGATCCATCCGCCGGCTTGCCTGAGTCTGTGCAAACTGACCTACGCGCACGCGCCATAGAAATTTTTTCGCACTCCAGTTCTGGACCGGCCCTAACAGATCTTGATGATTCCCTGATGATCAGAATGATGAGTACCTGCCTGGGCGAAGCGGTACCACCTGAGTATGCGCCTGCCATGCGCGACGAGCTTGGCTTTACTGATCGAGACATTCACTGGTCTGAACCACCAGAGAAAAACAAGCTGGCCGATCGAGAGGTGTTGATCGTGGGTGCTGGCGTAAACGGTATTGTGCTGGGCGCTAAACTGGGCCAACTCGGTATCGAGTACACCATCGTGGAGAAAAACAAGGATGTGGGTGGCACCTGGCTGGAAAATTCTTATCCGGGTTGCGGAGTCGACACACCTAATCATGCCTACTCACTCTCATTTGGTCAGCGCTACCGCTGGAGTCGATATTTTGCGTTACGTGATGAGATCCAGGACTATCTGAAGCGTTGTGCCAACGAATTTAGCGTTCGAAGTCATATACGTTTCCAAACAACCTTGATGAGCGCTCGATGGATCGAGTCTGACCAGTGCTGGGAAGCTGAGCTTGAAGGGCCTGCTGGCAAAGATCGTTTTCGCAGTGGATTTCTGGTCAGCGCAATCGGCCAGTTCAACCAGCCCCGGAAGCCAACTATCCCCGGTTGGGAATCCTTTCAGGGAGACGCATTTCACAGTGCACACTGGCCGGCAGATTTAGATGTTACAAACCAGCGTGTCAGCATTATAGGCACCGGCGCTTCTGCAATGCAGATTGCACCGTCGATTGCCAAACAGGTGGAAAGCCTCATGATCTACCAGCGTACGCCACAGTGGGTCAGACCCATACCGGGTTATGGCGAGTCGATTCCACCGGGCGCGCAGTGGCTGCTGGAATACCTTCCATACTATGTTGAGTGGTTTCGATTCACGATGTTCTGGCGCTATGGAGATGGCCTGTTACCATTTCTGCGAAAAGATCCCAAATGGCCCCATCCCGAGCGCGCACTCAACCGGGTTAATGACAGGCACCGCCAGGAAATGGTTGACTTTATGGCGGTCCAGCTCAAGGACCATCCGGATCTCGCGGCCTGTTGTCTTCCTGACTATCCCGCCTACGGCAAAAGAATACTACTGGACAATGGCTGGTACCACGCACTGACCCTGCCCCAGGTTCAACTCATTACCGATCCCATTGATCAGATTACAGCATCAGGAATCTCCACAACAGATGGTGTTCACAGAACCACCGATGTCCTGATTTACGCGATTGGCTTTGAGATGATGCAGATGGCTTCACGCCTGCGTATAAAGGGCCGGGGCGGTATTGATCTTAAAGACACCTGGGACGGTGACAATCCGACGGCCTATCTGGGGATGACGGTTCCGGGTTATCCCAACTTTTTTTGCCTGCTGGGACCAAATACCGGTCTGGGTCATGGTGGCAGCGCTATGTTCCAGGCTGAGTGCCAGACCCGCTATGTCACTGCCTGTCTGGTCAGAATGATTGAGGAAAACCTCGCCTCTCTGGACGTGCGTCGTGACGCGCACGACAGCTATGTTGAACGAGTCGACAAAGAACACCAACAGATGATTTGGTCACATCCTGGCATGACAACCTATTACCGTAATGCCAGGGGTCGAGTGGTAACCGTGATGCCCTGGAGACTGGTCGACTACTGGGAGATGACGCGCGAAGCCGATCTAGCCAATTATCACGTTGAACACCAAACTTGCACTACCGGGTAGCGATCACCTGCCTACAGCCAGTTAAACTCAGTTACTGCGGCATATCCGGCCAGCCATCCTGACCTGGTGGAAACCAGAATTCGTCGACGGCTCTCTGGATTGCCACAAGGCAACGATCTCGGCGACGCTCAAACTCTTTGATCGAGCGGCCAGCCTGAATCGCCTCACAACCGGCTGCGGTGGCGTTCACCAGCTTCTCCGTAAAGTCCGGCGCCGGCAAATTCGTCCAGCGGTTTGCCACCTCCGGCGCCCAATGCGCCATTGAATATCGAATACCCCCGTCACCACCGGCCAGATGAAACGTCAACATAGGGCCCAGGAATGCCCAACGCAAACCAGGCCCGCCAGTTATCGCAGCATCGATCTCAGCGGGCGTACAGATCCCCGCCTCGATCATGTACAGCGCCTCGTGGAAAAGCGCCTGTTGCAGCCGGTCGGAGATGTAACCATCGATTTCAACCGGCGCCTGAAGGGGTCGCATTCCAAGCGATCGATAGAATCCACCACCGGCACGCAAGGTATCCTCAGTGGTTGCCTGGCCACCTACTATTTCCACTAAAGGCAGTAAATAAACAGGATGGAAAGGATGCCCGATCATGACCCGTTGCGGATATTTTGTCTTTTCCTGTAGCAGGCTCGGCCGAATACCAGACGAACTGGAAGCAATGACGACATCAGGCGGGAGGAGTTGATCGACCTGGGTAATTAGCTTGACTTTAAGCACCTCATCGTCTGGGGCATTTTCCTGAACGTAGTCGGCGACGGACAATGCGGCCTCTAAGGAAGTTTCAAATTTCAGCCGACTCCGATCTGCCCCGGACTGCAGCCCCACTTCTTTCAAAATGGGCCACGCACTATCCACGTTGGCAAACAGCGTGGCCTCAGCCGAGGGATCAGGGTCCCATGCAACCACGTCCAGACCATGGGCAAGACAACGAGCGGCCCAACCGCTGCCAATGAGACCCGTGCCCAGCAAAACAACTGTATTGATCGGCTCACGCATTGGTTTGATCTCTGAGTTCTACTGACAAAATACTCACTGGAGCACCAACAAGTCAGCTGGTATCAATACTGTTTGAGTTCCAGGCGAGCAATCTGATTTCGATGCACTTCATCTGGCCCGTCGGCTAAGCGCAGCAAGCGTGCGGTTGCATAAGCATGCCCCAGACCAAAGTCATCGGAGAGGCCAGCACCGCCGTGTGCCTGAATCGCCCAGTCCACAACCTGACAGGCCATATTGGGCGCTGCCACTTTAATCATCGCAATTTCTTTGCGCGCTTCTTTGTTGCCATACTGGTCCATCTTGTGGGCGGTATAAAGTGTCAGCAAACGATTTTGGTCTATCATAATCCGGGCTTCAGCGATGCGTTCCTGGGTGACAGTCTGATCAGCAATAGGGCGGCCAAATGCCACGCGGGTTTTCACCCGGCGGCACATGGCCTCGAGCGCACGCTCGGCTAAACCGATCAAACGCATGCAGTGATGAATGCGGCCGGGACCAAGACGACCCTGAGCGATCTCAAAACCTCGGCCTTCTCCAAGCAACATATTCGATGCGGGCACCCGAACATTCTCAAATAACACCTCGGCATGACCATGGGGTGCATCATCAAAACCCAGCACGGGGAGGTGCCGGAGCACCTTAACGCCAGGCGCCGACATCGGAATGAGAATCATCGACTGCTGTCGATAGCGGTCCTCGTTATCAGGATCTGTCTTACCCATAAATATCAGGATCTTACAGCGGGGATCGTTCGCGCCTGAGGTCCACCATTTGCGCCCGTTGACCACATAATTGTCTCCGTCCCTGCGAATTTCAGACTGAATATTAGTCGCATCGGACGAGGCGACATCGGGTTCGGTCATCGCAAATGCCGAGCGGATCTCTCCAGCCAGCAAAGGCACCAACCATTCTTTTTGTTGCTCGGGTGTACCGTAACGCGATAACACCTCCATGTTTCCGGTATCCGGCGCAGAGCAGTTGAAGACCTCAGGGGCATAGGGGGAACGCCCCATCACTTCACATAACGGTGCATAGTCGTAATTACTGAGGCCGGCGCCCAGTTCACTTTCTGGCAAAAACAGGTTCCATAGGCCAACCTCCCTCGCTTTGATCTTCAATCCCTCTACGATCTCAGTGGGCTGCCAACGCTCTCCTGTTGATAATTCTTTCTTAATTGGGGTTTCGTTAGGATAAATATGCTCATCCATGAATTCTGACAACTGTCTGTGGAGTTCCGTACTCCGCTGAGATTTTTCTATCATGGTTAACTTCCCTCAGTCAAATCAAGCAATTAATACTTTCAACCCTTCAACAAGCTGAATCACAAACCTTTTTACTGATTTCCCGCATCATAGGATTCGAAAGACTCACCGTCATCAGCCAGCTTCTCCAGTAATCGCGACAGTTTCCAGTGATCAAGTATCGACTGTTCTGAATAGCGGCCTATACCCTCTGCGACAACGTCAAGTCCAACTACACCCGCCCAGTGCATGGGCCCGCCGCGCCATACTGGAAAACCGTACCCGTTCAAATAGACCAGATCGATGTCACTGGCCCGAAGTGCAATTCCTTCTTCAAGAACAGTGGCACCAATATTAATTAAGGGATACAGACACCGTTCAAGTATCTCCTGGTCATCAAAGTCTCGTGGGCCCACACCAAAATGACGTGCAGCTTGTTCTGCCAAATCATTTACCTCCGAGTCCGGTACTGGGACTCTGCTGTCCTTCTCGTATGTGTAGTAGCCTCTGCCTGTCTTCTGGCCAAATCGACCCATTTCACAGAGTCTGTTGGATACAAACGCACCGGGAACATCAACAGCGACACCATTTCCAGCTGCTTTTCGTTTGGCCCAGCCTATATCGAGGCCAGCCAGGTCCGATACCGCAAGTGGGCCCATCGCCATGCCGAACTCATACATCACGCGGTCGATGTGTTCGGGTGCGGCACCTTCTTCAACCATAATCGCAGCCTCTCCAAAATACCCTTCGAGCATCCGATTGCCGATAAAACCGTGACAGACACCGGACACGATCGGCAGTTTCCCCATCTTGCGCCCGAGATCTAATACACTCATCAGAACTGCTTTGTCTACACTGTCTGTACGCACGACCTCGAGCAGTCTCATTACGTTTGCCGGGCTGAAAAAATGTGTACCCAGTACATTGCCTTTGCGTTCAGGGATGCTATCTGCGATCTCGTTTACATCCAGATAGGAAGTATTCGTTGTGAGCACGGCCGTCGGCTTGACACATTGATTTAAACGCCCGAAAAGCTCTTTTTTTACGGTCATTTCCTCGTAAATAGCTTCGATGACAATGTCAGCGTCAACCAGGTCATCGAGTGTCGTCGACCCCGTAACCAGCGCCAGCCTTTCGTCCATCTTTTCTTGTGTGAGTCTTCCTTTACCGACAGTTGCTGCGTAATTCTGCCTGATGATCGACAGCCCTTTGTCCAATAACCCAGCGTCCTGTTCCACCACGGTCACCGGAATACCGGCGTTGGCAAAATTCATGGTGATACCACCCCCCATGGTGCCAGCCCCAACCACTCCTGCACTGCCAAACTGATTTCGCTCAACATTTTTGCCCACTCCGGGTATTTTTCCAGCGGCTCGTTCGGCAAAAAAGACATGGCGCATCGCCTTTGATTCATCTGACGCCACGCAAACTTCAAATATCTCTCGCTCACGTGCTAACCCCTCATCAAATGGCAACTCAACTGCCGCTTCGACACACTCGATACAGGCATACGGTGCTCGCATACCACGCGCCCGGCGTTTGATCTGTAGTCGCTTAGTCTGAAATAAGTCCGAATCCTCTACTTCGACGTTCCGGTCCCGTGCTAACTGATGTGGGCTGCTTGTTTGACCGGCCTCGCGTGCAAATGCCAATGCACCTTCGACAAGCTCTGTCTCTATAAGCCGGTCACAAATCCCCAGCGACACAGCCTGCTGAGCGGTTACCGGGTCACCCGATACGATCATATCCAATGCTGCCTTGGCACCAGCCAGTCGGGGCAGTCGCTGTGTGCCTCCGGCGCCGGGGGGTATCCCGAGTTTGACCTCCGGTTGACCGACCCTTGCTTGCGGCACAATGACCCGGTAATGACAGCACATTGCAAGCTCAAGCCCGCCACCGAGTGCATGTCCGTGAATTGCAGCAACGACTGGTTTTGAACTTTGCTCTAAGGCACGGATGACGTCGCCGAGCTTGGGCTCATCGTCAGGCCAGGGTTTCGAAAAATAGCGTATATCGGCACCCGCAATAAAACCTCGCCCTTCGCCGACCAGTACCACCGCCACGATATCCGAATCAGTATTCGCTTGGTTTAGACCGGTGATAATGCCGCCTGGCACTCCAGGACTCAACGCATTAACGGGAGGATTGTCGACTGTGATCACTGCCACGTCCTCTTGAGCTTCATATCTGACCAGCGTCATTTCACACTCCTCGCGTATTGTGAATACAAACTTTCATTATGGGTTGGGGGTGCTCAGTCTTTCCACAGAATGAAAGCAGATAATCGTTACGTTTGAAAAGCCGATTGCGGTCAGTCGCTTCTCAATCCGCTCGACTTATGCAACAACCAGTCAACGACAAAATTAACGGCCACCGTGAGAACTGCGATGCAAGCTGCCGGCAGAAGTGGTGTTATGTCGTCGTAATTAATCAGTGTGGCGTTGTCTCGGACCATTGACCCCCAATCTGCGGTCGGGGGTTGTATCCCCAGCCCCAGAAAGCTCAACGCGGCAATAAACAAAAACACGAAACAGAATCGAAGACCGAATTCTGCCAGCAGCGGCGCCATGATATTCGGGAGAATCTCTTTGCGGATAACCCACCACAGGCCCTCCCCTCGAAGGTGGGCAACTTCAACGAAATCCATCACCGCTACATTCATTGCCGATGCCCGGGTGATGCGGTACACACGGGTACTGTCCAACACAGCGATTACCAGCACCAAAGTCGGGATAGAGGTTCCAAGAATTGTGAGAATCAACAACGCGAAAACCAAGCCGGGTATAGCCATAAGAGCATCAACAATTCGACTGATAATTGTATCGTACCAACCGCCGAGTATCGCCACGAGCATCCCGGTTACCCCCCCAATAGCGAACGCGATGACGACAGCGGCCAACGCAATACCGATTGTATTGCGAGCGCCGAAGATGAGCCTAGATAACATATCTCGACCGAGATTGTCCGTCCCAAGAGGATACTTCTCAGACCACAGTTCGTAAGCTCCGCCCAGTATTTCTGTCTCACTGTAAGGTGCGATGATTGGCGCAAATATGGCGACGACCAGATAAGCTGTTATCGTCACGAGCCCCAGCTTTGCACTCAACGGCGCCTCGAGGAAGCTTCTAAAAATTCCCTGCATGATCTATCGTGGATGCAACAATCGGGGGTTGGTGACTATAGAGACGATGTCTGCGAAAAGATTCAGTAGAATATAAACGCCGGCAAAAATCATCGAACAGGCCTGTACCACCGGCACATCCCGCTTGGATACACTGTCCACCAGCAACTGCCCGAGTCCAGGATAGACAAACACGACCTCCACCACGACCACGCCGACGACCAGGTAGGCTAAATTCAGCGCGACGACGTTCACGACAGGCCCCCAGGCATTGGGCAACGCATGGTGCAGGATCACACGGATCGGGCGCACCCCTTTCAACTGGGCCATTTCAATATAAGGACTGGAAAGCAGATTGATAATTGCCGCGCGGGTCATGCGCATCATATGGGCCACCACCACCAAGGTGAGGGTCGCAGCCGGCAAGAGGCTTCGAAAGAGGCGATCACCCAGTGGTAGATCCTTACTGATATTGGAAATACCCGGAAACCAGCCTGCCTTGACGGACAGGAACAAAATTAGGATATAAGCGACAAAGAATTCCGGGAACGATATCGATATCAGCGTAAACAGATTGACTCCACGATCGAACACACTGTTTCGATACAGTGCAGCCAGCATACCCAGGATAAGTGAAAGCGGGATCGCAATAGCGGCAGCAAATCCACCGAGAAACAGAGTGTTCGACAACCGGCGACCGACCAGTTCCGAGATCTCTCGTTTGTTGGCGAGCGACTTCCCCATATCACCGGTCAACATGCCTTTGAGCCAGTCGAAGTAGCGTTCCGGCGCAGGTCGATCTATCCCGAGCTCGGCTCTGAACGCAGCCACAGTCTCGGGCGTCGCAGATTGGCCCAGAATCGCCTGCGTGATGTCTCCAGGCAACAGCTCGACCACGAAAGCAATAAAAATTGAAACGATAAACAAGGTCAGGAGGCCCAGCGCAATACGCTGGGCCACCACCTTTAACAAACTAAACAATGCTTATTTTCCCAATCTATCTAACTAGAGATCAGGCAAACCACCACCGCTCCAGAAACTTGGTGCCATCCATGTCCCAGTTACCGGCCAGCGGGCCGTGCTGTACTTTGTCCGCCATGGCAAAAACGTAGTTGGCAAACATCGGTACCACCACGCCACCTTGGTCACGGACGATCTGCTGCATCGTGAAGTACATCTGCCGGCGTATTTCCTGATTAGTCTCTGCCCGGGCTTCGATCAGTAAATGATCGAAAAGCTCATGGGCCCAGAACGTATCGTTCCAGGAGCCTCCACCCTTGTAGGCAGTGCTGAACATCCAGTCCTCGGTAGGACGTCCGCCCCAGTAGCAAGCGCCCCAAGGTTTCTTCATCCAGACGTTAGACCAGTAGCCGTCGTTAGGCTCACGAACAACCTCGATATCGATACCGGCCACGGCAGCGGATTCCCGATACAGCACCGCTGCGTCCACTGCGCCGGGAAAGGCTGCGTCGGCTGCTGACAACTGCACCTTGATATTGCCACCCGCTTTGCTGGCATAGAACTTGGCCTTGTCTGGGTCATAGGTTCGCTGTTCGAGCGTCGCTGCATGAAAGGGGTTGGAGGGTGCGATGGGGTGATCATTGCCAACAACACCATGGCCATACAGCACCTTTTCTACGACCTCGACCCGGTTGATCGCGTGCTTGAGTGCCATGCGCACGTTATTGTCATCAAACGGCGCGGTATCGGTGCGCATCGGGAACGTGTAGTGCTTCGTGCCTGTGGTCTCCTCAACTTTAATGCCCGGTTTGCGAGCCAACAAATGTGCGGTCTTTAGGTCCACCCGGTCCATCACATCCACTTCACCGGTTGTCAGGGCATTGGTCCTGGCGGTCGGGTCGATGATTGACAGCAGTTCGACCTCATCGAAGTGGCCACGTCCTTCCTTCCAGTAGTTCGGATTACGGGTAAAGAAGCTCCGAACACCAGGTTCGTAGTCCTGCAGCAGGTAGCCGCCAGTACCAATACCGTCGGTGGCATCGATCTTGCCGTCTTTTGAAGGCTTGATGGAAATGTGGTAATCGCCGGCAATGTAAGAAAAGTCTGAGTTGCCTCCCGTCAATTCAAAGATCACCTTGTGCTTACCATCAGCTCGCATGCTGTCGACCTGTTCCAGCAGAGATTTGGCTGGCGACTTGGTCTCACCCATGTGGTGCTGAAACGACGCAATCACGTCATCAGAATCCAAGCTCTTGCCGTTGTGAAATTCGACCCCCTTACGCAGGTTGAAGACCCAGGTTTTGGCGCCATTCGCGACCTCCCAGCTTTCGGCCAGTTCGGGCACCATGGCACCGGTTTCATCCACCTCTCCCAGATGGTTCTGTATGGCGTAGTTGACTACCGACATATAGCCGTTCTCGTAAGTCGCCGGGTCTAAAGAATCGGTGGTGGAACCGTGAGCAAGCGCTGCACGAATCCGGCCCCCTTTTTGAGGGCCTGCAACTGCATCGCCGCTGTACATTGCCGGTAGTACAGCAGTTGCACTGATAGCAGACATCCGTGACAGAAACTCTCGTCGAGTAATCTGTCCACGGTTCAGTTTTTTCTTCAATCGTTCAATTTCGGACATGAGATCCTCCTCAGCTTGTGTGTCTTAGAGTCAATTATTTATGGCAGACCGGGCGGATTAGCCACACCTGGTTGCTCTTCGCGATTATAGAACCAAAAAAGGCATACACCAACGCGGAGGCGTCATCTCGATGCCCCAAAATGACTGACTGCTTTGAACCTCTTGTTTTAGCGCGGAGAATTACACTGTTCTCTCGTGTTCGCACAACGCGTCAGCCCGATTCGAGGGTACGGCCATCGACCTAGCCCGTGTAGCGGCACAGCGACAGCCGTTAATGAGTTGCAGTTTATCCGAGCTGATATTTCACAGCGACTGCACGATGATCCGACGGCAGCTAGCTTCTGGAGTCTGTACCTCGACGATTGGTTACACATTGCGGTCTTTAATTTTACGGTTGACGGGGCAGGCAGCCAACAGATCATGGGGTATCGTGAGTCGAGTTACTTGCCATGGGCGGAGAAAATGGTGGTGGTGCTGGAAGACGAAGAGGAGCACTATGAAAATGGTGTAGAGAATCTACGCGAATTCTCCGTGGTACCCGAACAGCTTGCGAAGTTCCAACGGGTCTATAACAACATGCTGCCAGTCGCACTCAAGCGTGCTTTTGGTCGACCTGACGGTCCAGACCACGAGTTCTGTTTGCGTACCGGTTTGAAAAG
The DNA here is from genome assembly GCA_022450155.1 of Gammaproteobacteria bacterium. Lineage (NCBI taxonomy): Bacteria > Pseudomonadati > Pseudomonadota > Gammaproteobacteria > Gammaproteobacteria bacterium. The sequence goes on from JAKUQR010000005.1 coordinate 142,509, forward strand.
ACACTCAACCGAAGACGTAATTAATCGATACTTGACCGAGATGCGTAGGTATTTGTAGCCAGTGGGCCTGAAATTTCCGCCACTTGAACGTTTCGCTGTGGAAAACGTAGAGTTACTCTTTTCGACGCGAAAGATATTGGCATCATTGCAGTAGCGGATTTTTCGTTAGTTGGATCCGCTGCAAATGTCCAGGGGAACAGACAGATAGATGCCGAATTCCTGTCCGACATCGCAGCTCACGCGCGCGTGGACGCGGCCCTGCCGGTCGAGAAAACGCTGCCGATCATGAACCGGGAAGATGCCCTCGTGCCAGATGCCGGGATGAATGTACAATCCTTTGGAACCATCACACCAAAAGGCGACGACCTTCTCTGGCGCCAGATCATCGCCGGGTAGAGCTGCCGGCATGACAAAGGGCTGATTGTCGAGCGGGTGGAACATCTGCCCACCGTCAGGGTGATAATTCATGTGCCACAGCAATACTTTTTCACGGGGGCAGGTCGGTGCGTCACTCGAGGCTTTTTGAGGATCGGTAGACCATCCCAAAACATAGTCGCCGTTTACCGCTTCATTCGAGCCGTAAAGAACATCGCCCCGCCATTCTCCGTGAAAGATCCCTTCCACGAAGCCGGCTTCAGCTCCGGTTCCTTCATCCACCGGCCGCCAGCCTTGTGCGGGCCAGCGGGCAATCTCAATTTCAAAACTTTGCGGATCATCAACCAGGCAACCATAGCCCTTTAATGAATCTTCCGTTGCAACAATCAGCGGGACCTCAAAGAGCTCCAGAGAGGGTTTTTCCGAAGCCTCAAATATATAGGTTGGAGCGGACTGCATCATTGGATCCCCGGGAAGGCATGTGAGCTCAACCAGCGCGGATTATACGCCGCGCCGCTGGAAGCCGGTACGCTCATGCCCGAGGAGTACCTACTCAAGTGCTTTCAAGTTGAGGTTTGGGAAGGTCTTGATCCCTGAAAACAACCATTGGGAATATCAGAAAACATTGGGGAAGTTGGCTCCCCAGGCTAGACTCGAACCAGCGACATATGGATTAACCGTCCACCGTTCTAACCACCGCTAAAACTAAAAACGCCCAACAAGTAAGCATAAACCTAAACTCTGATCCTGTGCTTGTAGGCTGTTTGAGGTCGTTTCTCGAAAGAAATGACATCTAGATTAGCGACAATTTAGCGACAGTACAAAATAACCGGGAATAAGCAGAAGGGTCACCAAACGAGGCGGTAGCACTATTTGGTATGATTTGGGAATCTAATCGAAAGAATTAACTCATATGAAATACAAGAGCAGTCTCCCGATTAAACCTACCGAGTGAAACGATTGGTGCCAAATTCAGAAGAACGATCGATGCCCAACGAAAATACCCAAGAATTGACGTCCCGTAACATCGTGGCGTTCATCGCAGACATTATCGAGAGACGTGGTGGAGAAGCCTATCTGGGTGAACCGGTCACCACGGCCGAACACATGCTGCAGGGGGCAACATTGGCCGAGCAGGGCGATCAACCCGACGAAATTATTGCCGGTGCGCTACTGCACGACATTGGTCATTTCACGAGCGAGTTCGGCACCTTTAGTATGGATGACACAGAAGATCGCTATCACGAGGCAGCGGGCGCACGGGTTCTGGAACCGTTTTTCCCAGCAACAATCGTTGATTGTGTTCGTCACCATGTCGCCGCCAAACGCTACCTGTGCGCGACCAGGCCAAAGTACATTGATCGGTTGTCACCGGCGTCCGTCCACTCCTTAAATCTGCAGGGCGGCCCAATGAGCAACGATGAAGTCGAAGCATTCGAGAAAAATCCGAATCTCAAACAGATCATACAGGTTCGCCACCTGGATGACTCAGGTAAACGCGAGGATGGAGAAACGTACCCTTTCTCGCATTTCGTTCCACTCCTACAGCGGCTCGTTGATCAACACTTGGGCAACAAGGCCTGAGAATTTCGACACCGCGGCCCGGCAGAGGTAGCCCATGGATCCCGTTAGCCTGAGTGATTCTTATCGTCGTGACGGTTTGATACGAAGTTTCGATGTCCTGAATGATGACGAAGTTCAATCAATCAAACTGAGACTACAGACGTTCATTTCCGAAAACCAACATAACCCGAACTTCCCTGACTGGGTGTATTCGAAATCCTACCTTGCCTTACGATGGGTTGCCGATCTGGCGTTCCACCCCGTTATCCTCGATCACGTTGTGGCCCTAATCGGTGGTGACATTCTACTTTGGGATTCATTCATCCCCACAAAGGCGCCGCAATCTAAAGGATACTTCGGCTGGCATCAGGATGCGACCTACTGGCCCCTGGAACCTGCAGGCGAAATGGTAGCGGTATGGTTGGCGGTCAGCGATGTGAGCCTGGAAAACGGTGGAATGAGGGCTATTCCAGGTAGCCATACGCGAGGTCAACTCCCGCACAACGCAACGGGTGATACCTCGTCCATGCTCCGCCGCGGACAGCGCATTGACGGTGCAATTGATGATCAAAGTGCGATTGAAATTTCGCTCCGTGCAGGGCAGGCAAGCATTCATCATCCGTTGACCATTCATGGGTCCGGGGACAACACCTCCAGCCAGTGGCGATATGGCATCGGGTTCAACTACGTTTCAGCCAACACCAAGGTCAAAAATGGTCATTTTGAATCGGGGCTTCTTGTACGAGGCCGTCCTCCTACGAATGGGCTCCGATTGGAGACAATGCCCGACGACGACCTGAGCCATACCGCGCTGGCGGCATATGGAGACGCTCTTTCGAGTTCTAGCAAACGCTATGCGGATACTCAGCATCAAGTCGGCAGTACTCATAGATAAAATACTCGAAGGTTCCCTAACCGCCGATTAGCACCTCGAAAATCAGAAATCTGTTGGAGGATTTACCGCTCCTTACTGACGGTGACAATCTGTCTGGGGTTGCTTTTCCAATACAGTCAACCCAATAAAAGTGTGGATCAATTTGTTGCGGACCTGGCGGATTAGCCACACCTTGTTGCTGTTCGTCATTATAGATTCTAAATAGTCATACACCAGTGCTCGGATTCAGTTCAAACTAAAAACGATGCCTGATTGCGTTTAGTCCCCTCGTTACAAAGGGGACAACAACACCAATCCCAGTAAGACTACTCGCTGTAACAATTTTTTTTCAGGCTTTGGTTCAATCAAAGTCGTATATCACAGCAACTGCACGATGATCTGACGGAAACGGCGATACAACCAAATCGGCGTCGCGGCAGCTTTCGCCAATGATCGAGGCGCTAATCGGGTCAAGACCCGGCCCAGCATGGTAAACGAAGTCGATCCGATCATGTACCTCATCTTCTGCACGCTCACTGCCGCCAACACCCAGACCGGGAACGCTCGTCCACGTATACCCAGGATGGCGACAAACATCGGGAAACACCACTCTGTATGCATCCTCCATACCGCTATCAGCCACCCGCTTGGAGCACGGCCACGCCATCTCTAGCCCAAAGTGATGACCCTCACGTGCAGATGCCAGCGTCCAGTCCAAGTGTGACGGCTCGTTGAAGTCCCCGCACAGCAGCACCCTTTCTCCTGCCTCTATCAACGGCTGAATCTCTAACAACGCTGCGAGCAACTCCTGCTCTCGCGTCTCCCTGGCTTCGTCGAGGACCTCCTCCTTTCGGGTATAGCGTTTATCTCGGACTCGGTAAGGCTGATAAGGGGTCGACGTTAAGTGCAGACCAAACACGCAAACCGACCGCTGCGCATCAAGTTCCAATCGCACGCCATCAGCAAACGTCTCTAGAATTGGATAACGGCTCAGAACAGCAACACTCTCCCAGTAAGGTGGGGCAGCGACGATGTGACATGCGTATCCCAACAAGTCAGCAAGTGGCTCTGCGTTTCCCCATTGTTCGCACACCACCACGACATCGGCCTGAGCCAAACGAATGACGGCAGCTGTCTGTTCAAGCGGTTGACCCAGGTGAGTACCGCCGTACAGTATATTGAAACTCATCAAACAAAATTGATCACCAGGTTTTTCTAACATAAGTTTGTTCCTTTCATGATGGATCTTCCAGACTGGTTAGACGAGCCAATGTTAACGCTATCCCATTTTACTCCTACGATTTGGCACCATGAGTCCAACAGGATCAATGGATTTAGGCGACCTCTTCCGCAAGGTTATCTGACCCACCACACTGAGGCTGAACCGCCCCCCTTCGCGTTCTTTGACAATCAATCGCAATAATTACATATTCCGGTTAAGACAATTTCGCATCGCGATATGGACCATCGGGCAAGCATCTGCTCAGTCAACACAAGCTTAAGGAGTGTAAAGACATGGCCCCGGAAGAAGTCTTGAAAAATGAGCCCCAGTTTGTTTCTCGTGAACAGCAGAAATCCTATTTTGAAAATGGGTATCTGCTGATCGAGAACGCGATAGACAGCCAAACCCTATGCAAACTGCAAGACACCACAGCACGAGTCATAGACGATAGTCGCCAAGTAACCCAATCCGATGCCACGTGGGACCTCGAGCCCGGACATTGCTCGGATAACCCGCGTCTACGGCGTCTAACAAGCCCAAACGACTATAACGACGACTATTGGGCCTATGCGTCGTCTGAGGCGATTACTGATATTCTCTCGGACCTCATTGGCCCCGACATTAAGTTTCACCACTCGAAGCTTAATTTTAAGTGGGCCGGTGGTGGTGAAGAAGTCAAATGGCATCAAGACATCAGCTTCTGGCCGCACACCAACTACACCCCGTGCACAGTGGGCCTTTATCTGGAAGACTGCAATGACGAACAAGGCCCCTTGGGTATCATTGCTGGCAGTCACAAAGGCCCCCTGTTCGATCAGTACAATAAAGACAACCAATGGATGGGATGCTTGTCCGACGAAGACCTCATGCGACTCGATATGTCGCGTGAAACCTATCTTCCCGGTCCTGCCGGGTCGATCACTATACATAACTGTCGAACGGTGCATGGCTCGAATATCAACCACACAGACAGACCAAGACCCTTGCTGCTGAATGCTTATGCGGCCGCGAATGCAATGACTTATACTTTTAATCCCGCTCGCTCAAAATACGATCAGCAGATTGTCCGAGGTCAGGCTGCACGCTGGGCTCGACACGACCCCGAACCCTGCCTGCTGCCACCAGACTGGTCCGGTGGCTACACATCTATCTTTACACTACAGCAACAGGATAAAAGCCATACGATGTAGTTGTACCGATGATGAGTGCCGGGATGTTTCGGATCGACTAAAACTCTACTGACCTGAAAACTCTGGCGCCCGTTTTTCCAAAAACGCTTGCGCAGCTTGCTTGTGGTCCTCTGTTTCAAAGGTCCGGATCATGTGGATAGCTTCGCAGTCCAGCACATCGCCTAGAGAGCCTTTAAGCGCCGCATTGAGGTTCTTTTTCATATAACCCACGGCAAGAGTTGGCAACGCTGCCAGTTCTGCTGCGTAGCTGTTCGCTTCCTGCTCCAGATGATCTGCGGTGGCCACCCGGTTCACAATACCAAGCTCCAGAGCCTCCTGCCCAAGTAAAACCCGCCCTGTGAAATAAAGCTCACGGGCTTTTGCAACCCCTACAAGGTACGTTAGAAAATAGCTGCCACCAAAATCTCCCGACAGCCCGACCTTTGAAAATGCTGTTGTTAGCTTTGCATCTTTCGCGGCGATGCGAAGATCACAGGCCAGGGCCAACGACAACCCCGCACCTGCCGCCGGACCCGGTATAACCGCGAGCGTGGGCTTTGGCATTTCATGCAGTAAGCGGCTGACTTCCATTCGACTCCGCAGGTCATGAACCCTGTCCTCGAAAGCTACTGTCTTTTGGCCGCCAGACGAAACTGCGGCAAACCGTTTGACGTCACCACCCGCGCAAAAAGCGCGACCTGCGCCCGTCAATACCACAACGCGGACGGCAGGATCTGCGGCAAAACGGGGCAAGGCCTCTCTCAGCCCCGCCATCATTTCGGGTGTCAGTGCGTTTCGAGATTCCGGCCTATTCATTGTCAGGGTCGCGATACCCCTGTTCTGCATCTCTTGCAGTTCCTCGGTCATTGGTATGCTCCGAATAGATTATTCTGATGTCTAAATTACTCGTCTTTCTAACCTAATTGTACCCAGAATTTGCCTATCAGCTGCCGCCGTCTGGTTACCTGAACGTGGCATACTATGTGGCCACTTTTGCGGAGTCTTTCATGAAGCGTTTTCATATAGCCCTTGCGGTGGGTGACCTCGACAGTTCGATAGCGGATTACTCCACACACCTCGGACCAACCCCGACGGTCGTTGTGTCTAAAAAATATGCGATGTGGCGCACCGATACCCTCAATTTTTCAATCAATCAGATTCCCGGCCGGGCCGGCCAGCTCCGTCATGTCGGTTTTGAAGATGAAACCGTACAGGGGTTTTCCAGTGATTACGACGCCAATGGCCTGGAGTGGGAACTCTTTTCACCACAACCACAGAATCAGAAAATCATTGAAATGTACGGTGAACCCGCGCAAGAACACTGCTGACACTATCGGGTATTCAACAACGCCCCCGGACACACTTGAGCGTAAAAGAGAGTTATCGTGATAAGAGATCAGAACATCCTCGATCAACTCCTGGAAACAGTCACTCGTTTTGTATCACAAGAGCTTATTCCCCATGAGGCTCAAGTCGCCGAACAAAATGAGATTCCAGCTGAACTGGTGGATAAAATGGCTGAGCTCGGTCTTTTTGGACTGTCAATCCCTACAGCCTATGGCGGTCTTGGACTGACAATGGAAGAAGAGTGTCTCGTCGCACTGGAGCTCGGGCAGACATCGCCGGCCTTCCGCACTGTGGTGGGGACTAATATTGGCATAGGCAGCCAGGGGCTTATCATGGATGGGCGTCCGGACCAAAAAGATTACTGGCTTCCGCGACTGGCCAGTGGAGAGGTCATCTCCAGTTTCGCGCTCACTGAGCCCGAGGCAGGCTCGGATGCAGGGTCTATCCGCACCACAGCTGTCCGGGATGGCGATTGCTATCGTCTCAATGGCACTAAAAGATACATCACGAATGCTGACAAAGCGGGCCTGTTCACTCTCATGGCAAGAACTGATCCTGAGAGCCAGGGCAGCAGAGGCGTGTCGGCATTTCTGATCCCTGCCCAGACGCCAGGCCTGAGCATCGGCCTACCGGAAAAAAAGATGGGGCAACACGGCACACATGTATGTGATGTCGTGCTGAACGATGCTGAGGTACCTGCATCGGCATTACTCGGCACTGAAGAAGGTAAAGGGTTCATCACCGCGATGAAGGTGCTCGAACGGGGCCGCCTGCATATCTCGGCCGTTTGTGTTGGTATAGCAGATAGACTGATTGATGAATCAACACACTATGCGGCGAAGCGCAAACAGTTCGGGCAGGCAATAGGTGAATTTCAGCTGGTACAGGGCATGCTTGCCGATATGAAAACAGAATGGTATGCCGGTAGATCGATGGTCATCGATGCGGCCCGTAAAAAAGACCTCGGTGAAGCGGTGGCGACAGAAAGCTCCTGTTGCAAATATTTTTGCTCAGAAATGGTTGGACGTGTTGCGGACCACGCTGTGCAGATATTTGGCGGCGCTGGATATATTGCCGACTACGGGATCGAACGCTTTTATCGCGACGTACGTATATTCAGGCTCTACGAGGGCACAAGCCAGATTCAGCAGCTGATTATCGCCCGGAACATGCTGCGCGAGTTAACCGACTGACACCAGGCCCGGGCCTAGTGCCCACGACCCAGTTCCAGCTGTAATGCTTCTGTCAGTTGTCGATACTGCGATAACGCATTGTACAACTGGGTTGAAATTCTGAGGTAACGTCCAGCCGGTGAAGGCCACGCTGACAAGGAAACCTCAATCCCGTATTGACGCCTCAAAATCTGCTTGAGAGGGTCGATAACATGGTAATCGGTGAAAGTTGTTTCCACTGACCCAGGCAGGCAGATAGTTGCCAACGAACCAATCATGTCTACCGGGCAAGGCAACTCCAGACCCAACTCCTGACAGATCAGATCGCGGGCTTCGACCGCAAGCGCTCGATTTCTTACCATTATGCCAGCCCACCCCTCGTTGGAGATACCATCCATGTAGTCAATGAGCGCCGGCAGGGTAAGAAACCCAGTCAGGTCGCGGGTGCCTATCCAGTCGAATTCCAAACGAAATCGCGTGCTCTCCCCGACTGGCCTATTCATACCATGGCTGATTGTCAGTGGATGAAGGTTTGACTGATGCTCCGACCTGACATAAAGAAAAGCCGTGCCCTTTGGCGCACACATCCACTTGTGGCAATTGCCCGTATAGTAATCCGCCCCCAGCTCAGCCAGTCTGAGCGGCAACATGCCGGGTGCGTGCGCCCCATCGACCAGAACTTGAATGCCGCGTTGTTGTACTGCAGGAACAATGTCCTCAAGCGGCATTATCAGTGCAGTTGGACTTGTAATATGATCAATTAACAGAATGCGTGTACGCGACGTACATCCCTTCAGTATTCTCTCGATGACTTCATTCGAATCGGAACCGGGAAACGGCAAATTAATCAGATCAACTTCGGCGCCCGTTCTCTCGGCAAAAAAACGAGCTGCATTGGAACAAGCGTTATAACCGTGGTCAGTTATCAGAACACGATCGCCGGCAATCAGGTTTAGATTTGACAGGACTGTAGTGACACCCATTGTTGCATTGTCTACAAATACTAGATCTGACGCCGGTGCCCCCAAGAATAATCCTAACGCCTCACGAGCAGTCTCCAGCAAGTCAGGCAGATCTTGCTCAAAAAACCGCAGCGTGTTGTATTCCATTTGCTGACGCAGCTGCGTCTGTTGCTCGAGGATTCGGTTCGGGCATGCACCGAATGAACCGTGATTCAGATGGAGGACATCCGGATCGAGCGACCATAGATCCGGACGGTATAGAACTTCTTCGGTCATATCTGCCCCGGTGTATTTTCCGGCTGCCGCTGTTTCTCGGGCCATTCAGTAACGAGTCACTGTTGTCGATTTCAAGCTCGGACCCGGTGTTGCGTTTTATGTGAAAGCATTCACTTATTCATTTCACTCATAATTTTACCAACAAAAAGTTTCGACAATACGGTGTCCGTTGAGGCAGCACTCTCTTACCGGACCAGGATAGCCTACGTATTCGAAATAGAACCAGCTTACCCGGACCTGAACCCGTGCCGTTGACTGCGATATCATCTGGTTTATGACCACTCCTGAGGACATCACCGTAGTCCGTACAGACCCGCGCCAGCCTGAAAACAGAGCCCTGATCGAGTCGCTGGATAACTACATGTTGGCGCTATACCCGGCAGAAAGCACCCACCGAATCGACCTGACTACTCTGGCCTCGGAGAATGCTCGCTTTTATTCTGCTCTGCTAAACGCTACCGTGGTCGGTTGCGGCGGTATTCTACTTGCACCCGGTTACGCTGAAATCAAGCGCATTTTTGTATCACCCCAAGCCCGGGGTCTGGGCATCGGTCGCAGGTTACTGACGGCATTGGAAACAGAAGCGCGATCTCTTGATTTTGCTCTGCTACGGCTCGAAACAGGTATCTACCAGCTTGAAGCACTGGCCCTGTTTGAAGTTATGGGATTTACAACCTGTTCAAGTTTTGGCAACTACCCGCCCGATGACCCAAACAGTATTTTTATGGAAAAACGCTTGGGCACTTGAATGCCAGAATGTCCATGATATCGCCAACACTGCCGAGAATCATGCTAACCCCAACAACAGAATCCAATTCACGGGGCATGGCAACCCAAGAAACAACCCGCTTAGACTAGGTACTCAAAGAATCTGTGACAGGAACAGTTTTGTTCTTTCGTTCTGAGGATTATTAAAGAATTCCTGGGGCACGTTCTGCTCCACGATCTGTCCTTCATCCATAAAGATAATTCGATCGGCGACTCGGTCTGCAAACCCCATTTCGTGGGTGACCACCAACATCGTCATGCCTGATTCTGCCAGCTCGATCATCGTGTCCAATACTTCCTTGATCATCTCCGGATCAAGTGCCGACGTTGGCTCGTCAAACAGCATTACCTTGGGCTGCATTGCCAGGGCCCTGGCAATGGCGACACGTTGTTGCTGACCACCGGAGAGCTGGCCTGGATATTTGTCGGCCTGTTCGGGAATATGAACCCGATTAAGGTATTCCATCGCCAACTTTTCGGCTTCCGACTTAGCCATCTTCTGTACCCAGTGAGGTGACAAGGCGCAGTTCTGGAGCACCGTCAGATGTGGGAATAGATTGAATGACTGAAACACCATGCCCACTTCGGATCGTACCTTGTCGACATTCTTGAGATTTTCATCCAGTTTTACACCCGTTACCTCGATATCACCCTCTTGATGCTCTTCGAGTCGGTTGATACACCGGATAAGCGTCGACTTGCCAGACCCGGACGGTCCGCAAATGACGATACGTTCGCCGGTATGCACGTCCAGATCGATGCCGTTCAGCGCCTGAAAGTCACCAAAATATTTGCTTACCTTTTTTAGGGATATGATTACTTCCGAAGAAACTACAGAGGCTACGTGACCTTCCTGCTCGCTGACTGAGGGTTGATTATCCATGTTCTACTCCGTATCCGATCTTGGTATCTTTCTATTTGTACTGTCCACCCAACTTACGCTCTAAGCGTTGACTATAACGTGACATCGTAAAGCAGCAAACAAAAAAGATAACAGCTGTTAACAGAAACGGTTCGTGAAATTCGCCACGCCACGGTACATCGTTACTCATGGCTCTCGTCATCGCAAGAATATCAAACATACCCACGATGAACACCAGTGTTGTATCTTTGAACAGTCCAATAAAGTTGCCGACTATATTGGGTATCATAAATTTAAGAGCCTGCGGCATGACCACAAGGCCCATCGACTGCCAATACCCCAAACCAATCGAACTCGCCGCTTCGTATTGACCTTTGGGAATCGCCTGTAAGCCGCTTCGCACCACCTCCGCCATATAACAAGAGGAAAATAGGCAGACCGCTGGGATGACCTGGGTCAGTTTGTTCAACTCGAAACCCTCGGGCATAAACAGCGGAAACATGGCCGTTGCCATAAACAATATGGTAATCAGAGGCACTGAGCGGAACACTTCAATAAATGTCACAGTCAACGCTTTGATAACTGGTAGTCGTGAACGACGACCAAGCGCCAAAATAATGCCAGCAGGTAGTCCCACCGTAATACCGAACCCGGATATCACCAATGTGAGAAAAAATCCACCGATCCGTACCGAGGCCACATGATCCAGACCCCAGCCCCGTATCAGATACCCTACGATCACCGCCAGGACAGCGAACAGAGCCATCAGGGCATAGGTGTGCTGTTTTTCTGGAATTATTCGATCGACCAGTTTCCAACGCAGTGTGTCGGCCAGGGACACCCTGAAAACCTTGTCACCTACCCAGTCAGTGGTGTTGTAAACCAAATTTATAATCGTCAATGGCACCATAAAACTCATGAACCAAGAACGTTCGCCACCCAGAAAAAGATAAGCCGCCAGGAAAGGATAAAGGCCGATTGCCCCGGCAGCGATCAGAAATTTTCGCTTGACACCAGGCACCCAGAGAGGAATCAACCAAATGATGAGGATCAGAAACCCAAGAATAACCCGCCACTGTCCGTCCTTATAGCGCCCGAACATAATGTTGTTGAACCACACACGCACTCCTGCCCAGCAGGCGCCAAGTATGGGGATCCCGTTCTCATCCTTACCCAATATTGCAAAACATTCCCGCCGGTCCTTCGCTTCCCAAACACCATTGAGTATCGCCCATGAAAAAATACCCCAAACGACGTTGTAGATGAGCACGATGCAGACGATCGATAGAATAGTATTGATCCAGGAGCTGAAGAGGTTCTCGCGCGCCCAACGCGCTGAGCGGACCGCGATACTGCTTGTGGCTGCTTGATTCACCCTATCGCTCTACCAGCTGCACGCTTTTGTTGTAGACATTCAGGAATGCCGAAATTGTTAAACTGACCGAGCCGTAGAACAGCATTGTCAGCGCGACAATTTCGATCGCGTAACCGGATTGATTTAGTGATGTCTGCATGAACAGTGCGGTAATCTCCGAATAGCCGATCGCGACCGCTAGAGACGAGTTCTTCACGACGTTCATCCAGTGACTGATCATCGTGGGTACGATCGCACGCAGAGCCTGGGGTATGATTACCAAACGCAGCGCCAGGCCCCGAGTCAAACCAATCGATAGTGCGGCCTCTGTCTGCCCTTTATTCACAGATAATATGCCGGCACGCACGGACTCAGCCATGTAGGCACTGTGGTAAACCGAAAGTGCGATCACCAGGGTGATAAAGGCCGGTGGCACACGCCAACCACCCCTTAAGTTGAATCCTTTAAGAATCGGCACTTCCCATCCGATTGGCTGGCCGGCAATGAAATAGGCTACGACCGGGACAACCACAATTATGCCCAGGCCCCAGGAGTATTTCGGTATGACGCGACCGGTTGAATTTTGCACTTTACGCGCATGTCGGAACAATACGACCACCGCAATGATTGCAATGACAATTCCCGCGGCAACTAGTCCGCTCCCCGAATCAAAAAATGCCGAGGGACCATAAAAACCACGATTATTGAGGAAGAATATGTCTAGGTAGAAAACATCAAAACTCTTTTTAGGCTTAGGCAAAAATGCAAGTAACAAAAGATACCAGTAAATGATCTGGAGTAACAAGGGCGTGTTTCTTAAGATCTCCACGTAGGCCGCAGCAACTTTTGCCACCAGCCAGTTTGAAGACAAACGAAGAATGCCGACAAAAAATCCGAGTGCCGTCGTTCCGATAATCCCCAAGCAAGCGACCAACAATGAGTTAAGAATCGCAACCAGGTAAACCCTGCCGTAGGTATCCCCGGCTTTATAGTCGATCATGTGAAAGTCGGTATCAAAACCGGCGGTGATCCATAAGAAATCAAATCCGGTTTTCATGTCGCGGGCAGTCATGTTCTCGTTGGTGTTCGTGTACAGGTAGAACACCCCCCAGGCGACAAGCGAAAACGTCAGAACCTGAAAGAATACGGCTCTGATCTTTTCGTTATAGATGAGATTTAGCATAGAAATGGCTGTACAAAAGGGCATGCGCGATGAGCGCATGCCCTTTGTTTTACGACTTACTTATAACGATTGCCGATTAACGGAAAGGCGGCGAATACATCAGGCCACCCTGGTTCCAAAGCGCGTTTTGAGAACCGGCTCTGGTGATACCAATGCCGCGTTCACCACCACCCATGTAGGCTTCGTAAACTTCAGCATAGTTTCCGACCTGGCTGACAATGTCATAGGCCCAATCTTTGCTCAGCCCCAAACCTTCGTGCAGATTGCCTTCAACACCAAGCATACGCTTGATTTCGGCATTCGTAGTCGAAGATCTGACGCTTTCCACATTA